>NZ_JAQKGV010000013.1 GCF_028617075.1 Rubrobacter calidifluminis
GCTCGGGCGGGCGGGCTGGGAGGTGGAGCTGCGCGACGGGCTCGAGATCATGAGCCCGGTGCCGGCGGAACGGCTCGGCGGGATGTACGTGGGGCAGGTGCGACACCTGCCGCGTCCTCTGGCGCTGCTCCTGTGGACGATCTCCTTCCGGGGGACCGCGGACCTGGTCAGGGTCTCGGTCGGGGCACTCTTCGGGGGTAGATTGCTCGAGGTGGTCCGTACTACGTCTCCCGACCTCATCGTCTCTACCTACCCGCTCGTCACGGCGGCGCTCGGGCACCTGCGGCGGCGTGGCAGGATCACGGTGCCGGTCGCAGCACTCGTGACCGACTACGGGGTGCACCCGATGTGGGTCTCGCCCGCGCTGGACGTCCACCTCGTAGCCTCGGAGGTCTCGGCCGGGATGGTCGAGCGGGCGGGGGGGAAGGCGACCGTGGTGAGGATGCCGCTCCGGGAGGGTTTCCGGCGACCTCTCTCGCGGGAGGAGGCCCGGCGGACGCTCGGCCTGCCGCTGCGGGTTCCGGTCGCGCTCGTCGTCGGTGGAGCGTGGGGGATAGGGGATCTCGCGGGTTGCGTGCGCACCGTCGCGGGGACACGGGCGTGCCACGTCGTGGCGGTGACCGGGCGCAACGAGGTGCTGAGGAGACGCCTGCAGCACGAGTACGCGGGGAGGGACGACGTACGGATCGTCGGGTGGACGGAGGAGATGCCGCTACTCATGTCCGCGGCCGACTTCCTCGTCCAGAACGCTGGGGGCGTCACCTGTTTGGAGGCGGCCGCCCTTGGGCTCCCCGTACTCCTCTACCGGCCCATACCCGGCCACGGCGCCATAAACGCCCGCGCCATGGAGCGGGCCGGCGTCGCCCTCTGGGCGCGGTCGGCCGGTGAGCTGGAGGCGATCATCCGTGGGCGCACCTTCGAGAGGGCCGTGCATCCTCCTTCCGTGGAGTGGCTCACGGCGGCACCGGACGTTCTCAGCGCACTCCGCGCGAACCGGCGGAGATGGTGAGCGCCCCGGCGACGGTGAGGACGATCCCGGCTCCGAGTATGGTTTGAGGGATGGTCCCCGAGGGCCAGGCCTCCCCGAAGAACGCAGGAGCCACGGCCACGGGGAGCACCGTGTGCAGGGCGAGTATCACCGGGGCGGCGATCGAAGCCTCCATCTCGCGCAGGGTTCTGAGCTGGGCGTCGAACGCCGCGGCGCTCGCCGCTATGAGCCCGGCGAGGAGGAGGGCTGAGCCGATCAGATGTGGGGGCAGGAGGTCTCCCAGGCCTGCGTTCTGGGGCAGGAGGTCGATCAGGCCCTTGGTGAGGATTCCGGTGAGGGCGTAACAGACGCCGGAGGATATCGCGAACAGGAGCGGGCGCGCCGGAGCCCGTCTGCCGCGCAGCGCGTAAGGAACTGCGGTCACGGCGCCGGCGGACGCGACGAGCGCGGCCCACTCCCAGGGTGTGGGAGAGGCGCTACCGTAGGATGGAGGGAAGACGCCGGCTGCCGAGAGCCCGGCGACCAGGAGCACCGCCCCTGCGAGCTTGGCCTTCCCGAGCGGTTCTTTCAGGGCGAGGCTGGAGAGAAGCAGCAGGAATCCCAGCCCGGCCGCACTCACGATGCGGGCGAGCGTCAGCGGGATGAAGGTCAGAGAGGCGGCTTCGAACACCCAGCCCGCGACGTCCAGCGCTATCCCGGCGATGCCCGAGGAGCGTTTGCCCGCGGAGACCGCGAGCGAGGCACCGCCCCCGCGGCTCCTGCGGGCGGCGAGGGCGAGCAGGATCACGGAGGCGTTGTAGGCGAGCGTCGAGGCGACGATGAGCACGATGCCGGCTATCATCGGCTGCGGACCAGGAGGTTTTCGAGGGCTTCGACAGCGGAGGGCAGGCCCTCTTCGCGCCGCGGGGCGGGGGGACGTCCGGCGGTGAGTATCTCTTCGAGAGCCCTCGCGTCGCGCGCCCAGAGCGCCACCCCAGCCTCCTCCATGATCCTGGCGTTGTACTCGCCGTGGCCGGCTATGGGGTCGAAGGAGACGAGCGGCACGCCGAGGTCTATCGCCTCCAGGGCCGTCATCCCGCCGGCGTTCTGGATCAGACAGTCCGCGGCCGCCATCACCCGCGCCATGTCTTTGCGCCAGCCAAGGATGAGCACGCGTTCCTCGCCCCCCAGCAGATCCCGCAGGCGTCTCATCAGTGACTCGTTTCCGCCGGTCGCCACGATCGCATGCCAGCCGCACCCAAGCACTGTGCGGGTCGTCTCCCCCAGGTTCCCGGCTCCCCAGGCTCCACCCGAGATCAGGGCGACGGACGCCCCTTCCTGCGGGACGCCCAGGTCTTTTCTCGCCTTTCGCCGGTCCACTCTGGCGTGCGACGCGCGTGTGGGGATGCGTACCGCCAGGGCCTTGCCTCCCGCCCGCTCGACCAGACCGGCCGAGATGAGCGAGGGGACGAGGTTGAGGTCCACGCCCGAGGCGACCCACAGAGGGTGCGCCCCGTAATCCGTGATGAGCGCCGCGACGGGGCAGGAAAGCTCCCCACTGCGGCGCAGACGCCCCACGGCCGCGCTCACGAGCGGGTAGGTCGAGACCACGAGGTCGGGGGCGGACGAGCGCAGAAGGGCCCGCAGCTCTTTCGTGAAAGCCGGGCTGCTCGTCAGACGGTGGATCATGCGCGACCCGTACCGGTTGGAGGTGACCTTGAAGGCCATCCCCCACGAGGTCGGGAGCCAACCGGTCGAGCCCCGGCTCGTGAGGCCCTTCCGGTAGGAGCTTACGGCGAGCCGTTCGATCCACCCGGACATGAGGTTCAGGCCGTCCTCGACGAGGACGTGGTGCCCAGCTGAGGCGAGCTCGCCGGAGAGGGCCTCGCCGGCGGCCTTGTGCCCTCCTCCCGCCCCGGCGGTGAGTATAAGTATGTGGTGTCCTTGGGTCATCGGGCGGGTCCGGGTTCCTCTCGCGCAGCGCTCTTGCCGGGCGTTTACACGTGTCCGCAAGGAATAATAGGATATCCGGGAGGTGTGAGAGGCACGTGAGAGCGGCCGGGTTCGGGCCGAGGTCCACGGTGGAGCATAGAAGTCGGGAGCACTCCCGGCGATGGAAGCGCTTTCTCGCCCTTCGTTCCGTCTTCTTGAGCGTACTCTCATCCACCTCTTACTCCTCTCTGATAGCCTGAGAGGATGAACCCGAAGGGAGCGGGCGGCAGAGGTGGGTCGCGGCATACCAGCCGCGGAGGGCGTGATGCGCGGGGTGCCTCCTGCCTGGGGGTCTCGGCCCTCCTTCTACTCGCCGCGTTCGCCGCACTCGCCTACGCCGTCTCCCGCGGTGTGACCCGTTCTCTCGACGTCGCCGTCATGATGGAGGTGCACGGGGTATTCTCTCCCTCCATCGAGGGGCTCATGGTCGCAGCGACCACGCTCGGGTATTACTCGGTGGTCACGGTGTTGCTCGCGGTCTGCGTCGTCCTCTTCTATCTGCGGGGTCTGCGGTGGCATGCCCTCTACATGCCGGTGTGCACCGTCGGGGACATGGTTCTCACCACCATCGTCAAGGACACCGTGGAGAGGATCAGACCGCACCTCTTCCACTTCCCCGGATATCCGATCCCGCACTCCTTCTCCTTCCCCAGCGGGCACGCCGACATGGCCGTGGCCTTCTACGGGGTGCTCGCGCTCCTGCTCGCCCGACTACTCTCCGGCGGCTGGAGGTGGCTCGTGCTGGCGGCCGGGTTGTTGCTGGTCCTCATCATCGGCTTCAGCAGGATCTACCTGGGGGTTCACTACCCCTCTGACGTGCTCGGCGGCTACCTGCTAGCCGGATTCTGGGCCTCGCTGACAGGGAGTGCCTTCGTGCTCCTGCAGGAGCGCTTCTAGCACTGGGCCTTGTAGAGGTATTTCGACACGTTGGGGTCGTTCATGTTGCCTCTGGTGACGACGGTGAAGCCGGTCGTGACGTTCTTTTTCTGCGGCTTCTTCTTGGTGTCGAGATACTCTACGGCCATCTTGACGCCCAGCCTTCCTATATCCCCGGGATGCTGGGCGATCAGACCATCCACGCTTCCCTTCTTGAGGTCCTTGACCTCTGTGGGGGAGGCGTCAAACTCTATGACCTTCACCTGCCCCTTCTTGCCTGCCTGACGCACGCCGGTGGCTGCTCCCTCCCCGGCGTAGATGTTGGTGCCGAAGATTCCCGCGAGATCGGGGTTCTTCTGCAGTACGGCCGAGGTTATGGAGGCTGCCTTGGTGGGATCGTCGTTGTCGTACTGGGCCCCGAGGTATTGGATGTTCGGGTACTTCTTTATGGCGGCTTCGAAACCCTTCTGGCGAGCGTCGGTCGTGGATATACCCGGCTTGACGTTGACCACGAAGACCTTACCCTTCTTGTTTACTGCCTTCGCGAGAGCGTCTCCTGCGACCTGCCCACCTTTGAAGTTGTCCGAACCTATGTGGGCCAGAAGAATGTCCGTCTTGTTTATCGTCGTGTCCACGGCTATGACGGGGATGCCCTGGTTCACCGCGCTCTGTATCGGAGCGATCATGGCGGTTTTGTCCGTCGGCGCGATGAGTATGGCATCCGGACTCGACTGGATGGCGGCGTTCAGGATAGGGGTCTGCTCGCTGGGGTCGAAGTCCTTAGGTCCCTGTATCTTGAGATCCACCCCAAGTTTGTTCGCCTCCGCTGAAGCTCCGCAGCCCATCGTGGTATAGAACTCGTCCCCGAGGACGCCCACGATGAGGACGATCCTGTAGTTCTTTTTGGCTTTGGACTGTCCACTACCTGTACTGCTCGTTGCTCCGCTGCTTGACCCTCCTCCGCAACCGCCGAGCAGCATCGCTCCGAAGCCGCCCGCGGCCGCCACGCCGAGGAATTCCCGCCGACTGAAGGCTCTCCTACCGCTCTGGCGTTCCATCGCTTTCCTTTCTCCCTCTTTATGAACGTTCTTCTGCACTCTTACGTCTCTGGTCTATGTAGACCGCGAGGATGAGGATCACCCCAATGGTGGCCTGCTGCCAGAAAGCCTGGACACCTTCTATGATGAATCCGTTCTGCAGGACCGCGGGTATGAAGGTGCCGACCACCGAGCCCAGGATGCTCCCGATCCCGCCGAAGAGGCTTGCTCCTCCTATAACCACGGCAGAGATTACATTTAGATTGTCAAGGGTATGCGTCCCCGGAGATGCGGTATTGAACCGGGCGAGGTCTATTATCCCGGCGAGCCCGGAGAGGAAGCCGGAGAGTACGTATACCTTGAGTAGGTGACGCTCGACGTTTATCCCCACCTTGCGTGCCGCCTCCGTGCTGGAGCCGATGGTGTACGTGTAGCGCCCGAAGCGGGTCTGCCGCAGAGCGAGAGCGGCTATCACGACGACGACGATGGCGACCGCGATCGGGACCGGCAGCACCCCGAACAGATCGCGCGTGCCGATCTGGGACTGGATCGCCGGTGGTACGTAGGGAACGTTCACCCCACCAGAGAGTATCTGGGCCGTGCCCAGGAAGAGTCCCAGCGTGCCGAGCGTTGCTATGAACGGCGTCAGCTTGAGGCGCGTGATCACGAGCCCGTTTATGAGCCCACAGACCACGCCGACAGCGAGCCCGACGAGTATGCCCACCGGTATAGCGACATTTTGGTGCGGGTAGATGTGGTGGTGCACCTGCTGCGGAGTGCCGGAGAGCGCAACCATGGTGTTGGCGGCGACCACGCTAGAGAGCACGAGGGTTGCACCGACCGAGAGATCTATGCCGGCGGTTATGATGACGAACGTCATCCCGACGGCCATGAGCAGGAGCTCCGAGGCGTCAACGGCTATGTTCATGAAGTTCTTGCCGCTCAGGAACGCTCCGCCCTCCAGGATGGAGAAGATGACGATCAGTGCGAGCAGAATCAGGAATATGAACGCCGATGAGATGCCAAAACGCCGCAGACTCTGCTCTCCAACCTCCTTACTTGTCAACCTGGCTTTCAGCTTCACCATCTCAGGCCACCTTTCCACCGCCAGCCGAACCGGTCATGGCCGCAACCACATCGTCCATGGAGCACGAGGCAGGGTCTAGCTCGGCCGCCACCTGCCCGAGTCGCAATACGACAATGCGGTCGGCTACCTCGAAAACCTCGGGTAGGCTGTGGCTGATGAAGATGACCGGTATCCCGGAGTCCCTCACTTTGCGGATTATGTCCAGAACCACCCTCACCTGGTTGACACCTAGTGCGGCCGTGGGCTCGTCCATCACGATGAGCTTGCTCGCCCACATCGCTGCCCGGGCCACCACCACGCCCTTGCGCATCCCCCCGGAGAAGGTGCTCACCGGCTTTCGCATGTCCTGTACCCGAATTTTGAGGCGTTCCAGTTGCTCCTCGGCTTCCTTTCTCATCGCCTTGTGATCTAGGAACCCGAGCCGTCCCAAAATCCCTTTCCTGTACTTCTCACGCCCTAGAAACATATTTGCGACCGCATCGAGATGCGGGGCGGCGGCAAGATCCTGATAAACTGTTTCTATGCCCCGCTCGCGTGCGTCCTGCGGCGTGGAAAACTCAACTCGCTCGCCTTGGAAGAAGATCTCCCCAGAATCCGGTGGAAAGACCCCCGTGATGATGTTTATGAGCGTGGACTTTCCCGCCCCGTTGTCGCCGCATAGGGCTACGACTTCGTCTGGATAGACCTCGAAATCTACATCCCTCAATGCCTGTACGGCACCGAAAGACTTGCTTACCCTGCGAACCTGGAGAACTGGTTCCTTAGCAATTCCTGCAGGATCTTTTTCTGGGTTGCCACCCGTCACGGCCCACCTCCGTCGCTCGTCGCACGTTCCCTTTCTCCACCATGCTGACAACCTTGTCGAAGGACACGGTATCCCAACCTGACGTACGTGTCAAGCTCGGATCAGGAAGGTGCGCAGCCACAGGACTCACGCACGATGAGGCGGGTGGGAAGGATGATCCGGCTTGGAGAAGAGGATTTCTCTCCCTCGAGCCGATCGAAGAGAAGCTCAGCGGCTTTACGTCCCAGTTCGTCGACTGGCTGTCGCACCAGGGTGAGGCGGGGCCGGAGGGCAGAGGCGAGGGGAAAATCATCGAAGCCGGCGAAGGCGATATCGTAGGGGATGCGTAGTCCGGCACGGGCGATGGCTTCGAGGACACCGGTCGAGATCAGGTTGTTCCCCGCGAAGATGGCGGTGGGATGGTCGGGAGCTTCGAGCAGCTCGAGCATTGCTTCCTCTGCTGCAGAAGTGGTGCTGCAGCCTAGCCGAAAACATTCCCGCAATCCTGTGGCTCTCGTGGCTTCAAGGTAGCCTTGCAGCCGCTTGCGGGTCGTGTGGAGGCGTTTGTCGTCTCCAATGAAGGCTATATGCCGGTGGCCGTGGGAGATCAGGTGCTCCACGGCTTTCCTGGTGCCGGCTGCGTTCTGGACCATCACCGTGTCGGTGCGGATGCCCTCTGCCGGGCGATCGATCGCGACCATGGGTAGGCCTGCCTCCTGCTCCCTGCGCAGGTGGCTGCCGTCGCCGGGTGCCGGGACGAAAAGAAGCCCGTCAACCCGTCGCCCGGAGAGCACCTCGACGTACTCACGCTCTATCTCCGGATCCTCTGAGGAGGCGCACAGGATCATCGTGTACCCGCGAGAACGGGCTACCTCCTCGACCGCTCGCGCCAGCGCTGCGTAGAAGGGGTTGGAGATGTCGGCGATCATGAGCCCAATCGTACGTGTGCGGCGACCCTTGAGGCTGCGGGCAAGCTCGTTTGGACGATAACCTAGCTTGGCCGCCACCTCAGACACCCTCGCCGCCGTCTCCGGATTGACCTCGCGCTCGCCGTTGATCACGCGGGAGACCGTCTTGATCGAAACCCCAGCCTCCTGCGCCACGTCGCGCAGCGTCACCCGTCCCGGGTTCCTGAAGGGTTCTCTCTCCATGGCTGCCGACAAGCTTATCATCAGCGCAAGAGCAAGGCTCGCGATCCCGTCTCGGACCGGGTCCGGTGGCGGTCGCATTGTCGACCGCCACCGGACCCGGACGGAGGATAGGTTGTCTCTCGCTACTTCACCGAGACGGCGAAGACATGCAGTGTCCCTTGATCCACTGAGGAGGGAAGCGTGACGCTCTTCGGCTGCTTGCCCTGCTCGAGAGGTATCGGCCGGGAGGCGAAGACGTAGGTCGTCACCTGGTCCCTGTTTCCCGAGGTGGAGTTGCGGTAGGGCATCTTCGCCGCCACCACGTTTCCGAACGAGGGGCTGCTGCTCCCGGCGTTGAGCGTCCAGTCGCTGAAACCCAGCGTCGCCGTCTGGGTCGAGCCATCCGTGTATGTGATCTTGACCTCTCCCTGCGAAGGACCATTGGTCGCGCTGCCGAGGAAGGCCAGTTCGCTGGCCCCCGCTGGGACATCGGAGAGGTTGATGGTCTGGCCATCTGCGGCGATGTTGTCCGGCTCGCCGGCCGGGACGTTGGGCCAGACGAACTCCATACCTCCTGCGCTCACCGTCCCCCCAGGCTTCACGCCCGCCGTGGCGAGCGCCTGCTCGGAGTAGCTGTAGCCGACGCCGTCGTAGTTGGCTGACGAGGGGTCGTCGTCGCTCGAGATACCGGTATTGTTGAAGAGGGCGAGCAGGCTTCCCGGCTTCGCGACCACGACCGTGATGGCCACATCCTGCAACCTCGAGCCATCCTGCCTCTGGAGCGTCACCGGTATCCGATAGTAACCCTCCGGGGTGTCAGAAGCGGCGGATACTTTCACCTGGACCGTGCCTTTGCTGCCGGCCGGAACCATGAAGCTGCCCGAGGAAGGGTCTGTGCTGAGCCCGGACGGAGGGTTCGCGCTCCAGCTCACTGTGGTCGAGCCCCCGCTTATGCTCTGCGCGCCTATCGTCGCCGTTGTCGATCCGCCGGGCTCCACGACCACCCGTGAGGGGCTGGCGTAGGTCTGGTAGGGAACCTCACCCTGCCTGAAGGAGGGCGGAGCGTCCTCCCTGGCGCTGCCCCAGGACTCGTCGGGGGTCGTCGAGAGCGTGTAGTCGAGCGTCCCGCCCTTCCTGACGAACGACGCGGGAAGCCATGGCTTCGTGCTCGGCCTGCCGTCGACCTTCAGGCTCTTCACGTAGTAGGTGTCAGTGGAGGCCTGCGGGGCGTTTATCCGGATCGTCTGTCCTCCTGGGCTGTGGATGACGATTCTGGGGAACAGCGGGCTCGCGAGCACCAGTTCCGCGCGCCCCGGCACCTCCGGGTACATCCCCATCGCCGCCCACACGTACCACGAGGACATCTCTCCCAGGTCGTCGTTGCCGACGTACCCGCCCGCGGTGGGTCTGTAGAGGGTGTTCACCGCCTCGCGGACCACCTGCTGCGTCTTGTACGGCGCGCCTGCGTAGTCGTACTCCCACGGGGTCTCGAGGGTGGGCTCGTTGCCCAAAAACGCGTATGGTTCCTGCGGGCCGGCGTTGAGCTTGGTGAAGAACTCGTCCAGCCGCGAGACGACCTTCTCGTCGCCGCCCATCGCGTTGAACAGCCCGTGCAGGTTGTACGGGACCATCCAGGTGTACTGGGCCCCGTTGCCCTCGACGTAGTTGTCCATGCTCGACGGGTCGAAGGGGGAAACGAAAGAACCGTCGCGGTTTCTAGGCTGGATGTATCCGCTATCTGGGTTGAAGAGGTTCTCCCAGTACTGCGCCCGTTGCATGAAGGTGTGGTAGATGCCCTCGTCGCCCAGGGACTTCGCAAGCTGGGCGATACCGAAGTCGGCGGTTGTGTATTCGAGCGTGGTCGCCGCCGGCCCCCAGACGTCCTGGGCCCCGACAGGGACGTAGCCGAGCTTCTTATAGTCCTCGAGGCCCGGTCGCTCCACGTAGCCCTGCGTCGGCTTCGTCGCTCCCTTGACCATGAACCTGAGCGCCTCTCTGGCATCGAAGCCGCGTGCGCCGAAGGCGTAGGTGCTCGCCACTATAGAATGGTACGGGTCTCCGACCATCACGCCGGTGTAGTCGTTGGCAACCGTCCAGCGGTCCCAGGATCCCCCCTGTCTGGCGAAGTCGACCATCGTCTGGGCTATGTCTGAAGCCTCCTTGGGGGCGAGCAGCGCGAGGAGCTGCGTCTCCGAGCGGTAGATGTCCCAGCCGGAGAAGTTAGTGTAGGCTGCGTGACCTTTCCTGACACTGTGCACCCGGCCGTCGAAGCCGACGTACTGGCCGTTCGCGTCGGAGAAGACGTTGGGCTGCAGAAACGCGTGGTAGAGCGCGGTGTAGAAGTTCGTACGCTCGTCCGGGGTGCCGCCCTTTATCCTTATCTCCGCGAGCCTGCTGTTCCACTCCTCTCGGGCGTGGTCCCGGATCTTCGCGAAGCTCCCGTGGCTCTCCACTGCTACGTTGCCTTTCGCATTCTTCACGCTGACAAAGGAGACTCCGATCCTCACGGTGATCGGCCTGCCGTCGTTCCTGAACGTCACGTACGCACCCGAGCCTGGACCGGAGACGGTGGTCTTCGGGTGTCCTTTCGCAGGTGTTTTTCGCGCTCCTCTTGTTCCCATCTTGGTCGCACGGGCGTTGAAGGCCTTTATGGCGAGCTGCTCGGGGCTTCCGCCGCGGGCGGTCCTCTCGCCCGGCTTTACGGAACCGTTGTGCCAGGTGCCGAAGCTCCGGAAGGGCTCGCTGAACTTGGCCCAGAAGTGGACCCGATAGGTGTCCCCGGCGCCGCAGAAGTTGCCGCTCGTCGCCCACCCTGAGACGGTGTCGCGGCCCACGGTGACGCTCGCATCTCGGACCCCCGTTGCGGACCCCGAGACGTTGATGAGCATGGTGGCCGGCTTGCCCTTCGGATAGGTGAACCGCCCCATACCCGTACGCTTGGTGACCGTGAGCTCGGTCTTCACCCCGTTGTCCAGCCTGACCCGGTAGTAGCCGGGGGAAGCAGCCTCCCGGTCGTGCGAGAACCTGGCGACGTAGCGGTCCGGGTTCGTGGCGGGGGACTCGGTCACTTTGCCAACATAGGGCATGAACGGTATGTCCTCGTACGTATAGCAGCCTGCGCCGGAGAGATGGGTGAGGCTGAAGCCTTTGATCCTGTCGTCCGGGTAGTAGTACCCTCCGGGCTGGGCCTGTACGGTGTCCGGACTCCACTGCACCATTCCGAAGGGAACATCAGCCCCCGGGAAGTTGTTGCCGGCGCCTCCACCAGTGCCATAATCCGTCGCTCCCGGTGCGGTTCCCACGAAAGGGTTGACATAGCGCGCGAGGTCGGGGGTCTTCCCTCCCTCCTGGTTCCTCGCCAAGGTCCTGCCCGGTATAAGCACCGAGATGGCAACCACCGCCACGACGCACAACATCAATCCCAAACCTGTCAAACGGTGATCGCGTTTACCCAATGACCATCCTCCTTTCCCTGCTTGCCCGGCTGGCTTTATATGCTCCGCTCCGGATGCCAGAGACCAGTGCCGAAATGGTTCGTGATCACGCACTCCACCGTGCAAGTAGATAGACGGTCGACAACCTTAACCTTCCATTCCCGGACCCCTCTCCCCGACATTGTTGTCGTCAACGTTATCACAAACCTCAGCAACGCTCAAGTGTTCGCTCGAAGCGGAAAATTTTGTGTGTAATTGTGCATAAATCAGGGAGCTCACCTTGCGATGCCGGACTGTAGCGGAGGTTGCCCTGGGGGAATGACCAAGGGGACGTCTCGGTGTGAGACTTCGAACGATCTTCTGCTTTGAAACGGGATTTTGGTGCTATCCTCTCCGCCTTGTGGAGAGGTTTAAACAGAGACCTGGTGGGGGGCAGGAACGTACCGTGCGGATGGAGTTTCCCTTCGGTTCGACGGTTGCTGTTGCCCACAGGGGGGCGCACGGGGAAGGGCGACCGGAGAACTCTCTCTCGGCAGTGGAGCGCACCGCGGAGATAGGCGCGCGGGCGGTGGAGTTCGACGTCGTGGCCCTCCGGGACGGAAGGCTCGTCGTCTCGCACGATGAGCCTACAGGAGAGAGAGCCGAAAGCCTGCCGGACATGGAGCAGTTCCTCAGGGTGGTCGCCGGCTCGGACATGATCCTCAACCTCGACTGGAAGAGGCGCGGGGGGGAGGACCGGGCCTGCGAAATGCTGCGCCGGTACGGGCTTCTGGAGAGGACGCTCGTCAGCTCCACGGACCGCCGGGTGATCACCCGTTTCAAGCAGGAGGCGCCGGGGGTCGCGACCGGTATCTCGCTCGCGCAGAGAGGGACGTCTGCGGCGGAGGTCGCCCGTGAGGTGAGCCGGGTGGTGCGGGAGAGCAGGGCGGATGCGGCGATGCTGGAGTACAGGGGTGCTTCGGAGGAGACCGTGAGGGTTCTGCGCGGTGCCGGGGTGGGGGTGTTCCTCTGGACGGCCCCCGACCAGAAGACCTACTCGGAGCTCGCCTCTCTCGAGCCCGACGGTATCGCGACGGACGCGATCGAGCAGCAGCTCGACCGGCAGCGCAGCCTGTAGCAGGCCCGGCGGCGCATCCGGATTCTCGCGGGCTTTACCGCTATGATATCGGCGGTCCGCGCGGGTCGCCGTGCGGGTGCGGGAGATGTGTGGCGCTGCCCTTACGGAGGGGAGAGATGCAGACAAGAGATGGTGTGTTCATCGTTACCGGTGGGGGATCCGGGCTCGGGGCTGCCACGGCGCGCATGCTGGTCGGTGAGGGGGCGGGCGTGGTGATCGCCGAGATAAACGAGGAGGCCGGGGAAAAGATGGCCTCGGAGTTCGGTGGGCGGGCAACCTTCGTCCGCACCGACGTCACCGACGAGAAGAGCGTGAAGGCGGCCGTCGAGGCGGCACGGCGGATGGGGACGCTGCGCGGGCTCATCAACTGTGCGGGGATAGGCCCCGCAGCACGGGTGGTGAGCCGCAAGGGCGTGCACGGCCTGGGGTTGTTCACCCGCACGATACAGGTCAACCTGATCGGCACCTTCAACGCCATCCGACTCGCAGGGGCGGTGATGGCCGAGAACGAGCCCACCCGGGACGGGGAACGCGGGGTCATCGTCAACACCGCCTCCGTCGCAGCTTTCGAGGGACAGATCGGGCAGGCCGCCTACTCGGCCTCCAAGGGAGGGGTGGTCTCGATGACGCTCCCCATAGCCCGCGAGTTCGCCCGCTACGGCATCCGCGTCGTCTCGATCGCGCCGGGCATCTTCGACACTCCGATGCTCGCGGCGCTCCCCGAAGATGCCCGCGAGTCGCTCGGCCGGCAGGTGCCGTTCCCCGCGCGCCTCGGCAGACCGGAGGAGTACGCGGCTCTGGCGAAGCACATAATCGAGAACCAGATGCTCAACGGCGAGGTCATCCGGCTCGACGGCGCGATCAGGATGGCCCCCAGGTAGGCCGAGAGGGGTTGTGAAGGGGTTCGGGTCCGTCGAACATCCTCTGGATGGGCGATACCTTTCCCCAGCGGAGGATGTAGAGTCGGAGAGGGGCGGCCCAAGACCATCGGCGGAGGTGCGAGATAGAGATCCCGGCGCGTAGCTTGAGGCGGATCGTCGCCCTCGGGGCGGTGCAGGAGGAGCTCGAAGCCCTCGCCCGCGAGGTGAGGGACTTCGGTCCGGAATATGCCCGGCTCGCCGAGCGTCTGCTCGAGGATGCCGCGATGGCCGAGGTTGGGATGTGCCGCGGGGAAGCCGCCATGCCCCAGCCGCTCACCTGCGAGGATTTCATCGCGGACACGAAGCCCTGAGCGGGTGTGCCCGCGGGTTTAAGTTTCCCCGTCCGCCACCCGATAATATGGGCGTGGTTTCTTGAAGAAGAGAAGCGTGATCTTCCTGGAGGGGGGAGTACATGGGACGTCTCGCACGTTTTTGGGCTGCCGCCGTCACCCCGGCCTTCTTTTTCTGTCTCCTTTCGGGCGTGGCCCTCGCCGCCTCTTACTCTCAGGTCGTGGACAACGCGACTCCTGACCGGTTCCAGGCGTCAGGCTCATGGGGAACGAGCTCCTACAGCCCGCAGAAGTACGGGACGAACTACCGGTTCGCCACCCCGAAGGCGGTCTCCGACGCCGCTGCCTTCAGGGTCAGGATACCGGCTTCCGGCAGCTACAGGGTCTACGCTCGATGGCCCGCGAGCCCGGGCTACAATCCTTCTGCCCCCGTGGGGATAAAGACCGCCTCGGGTATGGAGTGGGTGCGGGTGGACGAGACCAGAAACGGCGGGCGCTGGGTGTTGCTCGGCACCTTCAGGATGAACGCGGGGGATCGCTACAGCATCCTGTTCTCGCGCTGGACCGGATCTCCTGGATACATCGTCGCGGACGCCGTGAAGGTCGTCTCCGACGATGGATCAGGCGCCGACGGGGGCTCCGTCACCGGGCAGGACGTGCTGGCCGAGGCGAAGACCTGGCTGGGAGTGCCGTACCTCTACGGTGGGGCCTCGCGGCAGGGCGTCGATTGCTCGGGGCTGACGATGGAGGTCTACGCCCACTTCGGCATCTACCTGCCCCACTCCGCCGCCGCGCAGTACTCCTACGGAACCGCGGTCTCGAGCCCCGGCCCCGGGGATCTCGTCTTCGGTGACTTCAACGGCAACGGCACTATAGGCCATGTCGGGATAGCCACGGGCGACGGGCGTATGATCGACGCTCCCTATCCCGGCACCGTCGTGCGCTACGATCCCATCTACCCACAGTACACCGTAGGGTACAAACGCCTGGTTCCAGTCGGAGCCTCCATCGCCCAGAAGGGAACCCTCCACGCCAGCTCCCACGGCGGGACCCCGGCCCGGCTACCGGTGGACGAGGAGACCGCCGCGGTACGCCCCGCCAGGTAGGAGTGCTGATCGGGAGACAGAAGGCCAGACAAACATTACACTGTGTGTCAGAGTAGTGTGAGAGGGTGACCCCGGCGGTGGAGTGGGAAAGGCTCCGCACCGGAAAAGCCAGGAGGGAGGTTTCTTGAGGCTCGAGCTATCGAGCGAGGGACGCTACGGACTCCGGGCGCTCGTATATCTCGCATGGCACGACGAGGGTACTCTGATCACGGCGGACACCATCTCGAGGGAGGCGAGGATCCCCCGCCGCCTGCTCGCCAGAATCCTGGCGAAGCTCTCCCACGGCGGTATCGTCACCAGCAGGGAAGGGAGGCGGGGGGGCTCGCGTCTGGCTCGCCCCCCGGAAGAGATCACGCTGGCCGATGCCGTGAACGCCATCGAGGGCCCTTTCGAGATGACCCGCTGTATCATGGAGGAGCGGGCCTGCGGCGAAGGCAGGCCCTGCGCCCTGCACGATGCCTGGGAGGAGGGACAGGAGGCGATCCTGGGCTACCTCGCCTCCCAGACCCTCGCAGACTTTATCTCCGACCCCACCAACCTGCAGACCTCCGACAGCCCGACCAAGCCACAGTGATCCCGACCACATAACCCTTTGTTTATTATTACATTTTTGGTAATATTGTATGTGATGGGTGGACGTGTCGAGATTTCGGGAGGTAGGTCGCGCTGATGTTGGATGCGGTGACTCACACGGTGCATGTGCTGCTGGCCGGGGTGTGGCTCGGTGGGGTGGTGTTTACCACGACGGTCGTCTCGCCGGCGCTCAAGGCGATGAAGTGGCCTGATGCCGAGCGCATCGGCGTGCGCTCGGTAATCGGGGGGTATTACGCGAGGGTCGGGACGTTGAATCTGCTGCTTTTGCTGTTCTTCGCGGTCCTGGATGGGATTTTCGGCGGCTTTGGAGGGTT
Source organism: Rubrobacter calidifluminis (assembly GCF_028617075.1). Lineage (NCBI taxonomy): Bacteria > Bacillati > Actinomycetota > Rubrobacteria > Rubrobacterales > Rubrobacteraceae > Rubrobacter > Rubrobacter calidifluminis. The sequence goes on from NZ_JAQKGV010000013.1 coordinate 15,649, forward strand.
TCTGTACGCGGAGTATGCGCTCCTCGTCATCCTGTTCTTCCTGGTTGTCTCCCACGGGGCGTATTTCGGTCGGCGTCTGCGCGAGCTGGCCGAGGCCGAGGAGAAGGCGGATGACCGGCGGGAGGCCGCGGAGATCTCGGGGAGGCGGCGCTCGCTGCAGAGGCTCTCGTTCGCCGTCTCTGTGGCCGACATACTGGTCAGCGTGATCGTGGTAATCCTCTCGGTCAACGCGCTCTGAGGCTCTTCTATGCTGCGGGTTTTGCCTGCGGGGGTGTCTCCGGCGTGGTAAGTGAGATGTAGCGCGTGCCAACGCATCAAGGCGCGGAGTACGGTTGAAGGAGCCTGGCGGTCTCTTGCTCCCCCGGCTGCCGACGGCGGCGCCGGCTTCGACCATGGCGCTCGTGATCTTCCTGATGGCGGCGGGTTACGTCCGGGACGGCGTGATGCCCCACGCGCTGCGGATGCTAACGGGAGCTTTCTGGTGGGGAGCCGGGGCGCAGGAACCTCTGTGATGAACCAGATTTGCGGGTTTCCCGGCGACCGCATGAGAGCGAGACCCCGCGTGAACTGGACGATCCTGCTCTCCACCGTGGCGGCACAATCCGTCGTGATCGTCTTTTTACAGGCCGGATCCCCACGGAGGCCCACGTGTGCTGCTCGCTGGTCTCGGCTGGCTCGGGGTTCTCCTCTGCGTGGTGGGCGTGGCGCTATACCACGCCGGGAACTGGCGGCGGGTGGGGTCGCATCGGCTGCTGGAACAACTCCAACTGCATCCTGCACGAGGCGATGTCTGTAACCGGGTCGCGGCGGTGCTCAAACCCTCCGTGCCGCTGGACTTTACGGTGCTCGTGCGGGTCTGGGTTCTGGCCGTGTTCTTGTTGGTCGAAGTTCTGCGGGTGGCGAGGAGGGTCTCCGGCATCGGGTGGAGGGAGTGCGTCCTTTCGTATCACGTCTCCCCTCTACACACCTTTACCGTGTATCTTCAGGCCTCCCTGCTCCCAGGCCCCTTTCTGCGTGATGTGTACCACACAATAGTCTCTATCGGCCAGTGCCGTTATCGCGGTGCTCGCTGTCGAGGTCGGCCTGTTCGTCTCCGAATGTTTCACGATCACGTAGTTTTCAGCCCTCCGGGGGAGGGTAATTAATTGTCTAGAAGTTTTTCCCGCAGCAGCAACCGCGGTTCGCCAGGAGGCAGGAGGTGGCCTCGATGATGAAAACAGAAGCCAGCGTAGAGCTCTGGGAATGGGCGGAGTACTACTGCCCGTGGTGCTACATCGCGGCCGTGCGCCTGCACGGGAGCTGGTGTCCGAGTATGAAGGACGGATGAAGGAGTTGGAGAGGCCTTCCCGCTGGAGGACCACCGGGTGGTGGGGGTGTGGCCTCTTCCCTGCTGCGTCGAGAGATGTCTTGAAGAGACCAGAAAGCTCTTCGAGGAAGCCGCGGCGGCGGTAGAGTGAAGAAGGAGGTGGTGTGTGCAGATGAGGATAGACTACACCAGGGTTGCACCGGGGGCCGTGGAGGCCATGGGTGGTCTGGAGAGCTGCGTGCGCGGGAGCGGAATCGAGGACTCTCTGCTCGAGCTGGTGAGGCTGAGAGCCTCGCAGATCAACGGCTGCGCCTACTGCATAGACATGCATAACAAGGACGCCCGGGCCGCCGGAGAGAGCGAGCAGCGGCTCTACGCCCTGGATGCCTGGCGCGAGACGCCCTTCTACACCGGGAGGGAGCGGGCGGCGCTCGAGTGGACCGAGGCGGTGACGAAGGTCTCCGAGGGACACGTCCCGGATGAAGTCTACCGGCGGGTGCGGGAGCACTTCGACGAGGAGGAGCTCGTCGCTCTCACGATGGCCGTCGTCGCGATAAACGGCTGGAACCGGCTCGCGATCAGCATGCGGGCCGTTCCCGGGAGCTACCAGCCGCGTCCTGTGGAGGTCCGGGCATGACCCAGGTGGAGGAGCTCGCCCGGTTCGTCGAGGGGGCCTCCTACGAGGATCTCTCGCAGGAGGCGGTAAGGGAGCTCAAGGTACGCATCCTTGATGCTCTGGGGTGCGCGATAGGCGCCCTCGACGGCGAGCCGGTGAGGAAGATCCGCGCGGAGATAGAGGAGTTCGGCGGCAACCCGCTCGCGACCATGATAGGGGGTGGCAGGACCGCCCCCGACCGGGCCGCCTTCTACAACGGGGCGCTCGTCCGCTACCTGGACTACAACGACTCGTTTCTCGCCCCCGGCGAGACCTGCCACCCGTCTGACAACCTCGGCGCGGTGCTCTCCGCCGCCGAGTACGCCGGGAGGACGGGGAGGGACCTCCTGGTCGCGCTCGCGGTCGCCTACCAGGTGCAGTGCCGCCTCTCGGAGGTCGCGCCCGTGCGGGCCAGGGGCTTCGACCACACCACCCAGGGGGCCTACGCCGCCGCGGCGGGCGTGGCGAAGGCGCTCGGCCTCGACGCAAAGAGGATAGCCAACGCCGTAGCCATAAGCGGCACCGCGAACAACGCCCTGCGCGTGACCCGCACCGGGGCGCTCTCCAACTGGAAGGGCCTCGCCTACCCGAACACCGGGTTCATGGCCGCGCACGCGGCCTTCCTCGCCGCGCGCGGGATCACCGGGCCGCCGGAGGTCTTCGAGGGCAACAAGGGGTTCATGGACGCGATCGCCGGTCGCTTCGACGCCGGGTGGGCGGATCAGGACCTCGAGCTCGTACGCCGCACGATCGTCAAGAAGTACAACGCCGAGATCCACTCCCAGTCCGCCCTGGAGGGCATCCTGGAGCTCAGGGAGGAGCACGGCATAGACGCCGGGGACGTCGAGTCGGTCGAGCTCGAGACCTTCGACGTCGCCTACAACATCATCGGTGGGGGGGAGGAGGGAGAGAAGAAGACCGTCCGCACCAAGGAGGAGGCCGACCACAGCCTGCCCTACCTCCTCGCGGTCGCCCTCCTCGACGGCGAGGTCTACCCGGCCCAGTACCGGCCCGAGCGCATCGTCGCGAAGGACGTACAGGATCTCCTTAAGAGGGTCGAGGTGCGGCCGGCGGACGACCTGAGCGCCCGCTTCCCCGGGGAGATGCCCGCACGGCTCAGGGTGCGCCTCCGGGGTGGGAAGGTCCTCGAGAAGGAGAAGTCCGACTACGAGGGGTTCTTCACCCGGCCGATCTCCTGGGAGCGGGCGCAGGAGAAATTCGAGCGCCTCGCGGAGCCGCACGCGGACTCGAGGCTCAGGGAGGAGATCTCCGAGGTCGTACGGCGCCTGGAGGATATCGAGGTCGGGGAGCTCGCGAGGCTCCTCGCCCGCACGGGAAAACTGTAAGGAAGGAGGACGAAACGATGAGCGAGACCGTTGCTTCGGCCAAGGGGAGCGCTTTTGGCTTCCTGCGGATGAACGAGCGCGAGGAGAAGCCTCGCACCCGCGGGATCACCGAGATTCGGGGGCCCTACTACGCGGCGATGGGCAAGCGCTACCTCTCCGACGTCTTCGAGACGATGGGCCAGTACATAGACTCGGTGAAGTTCGCCGGTGGGGCGTTCACCCTGATGCCCGAGCAGGCTCTCCGGGAGATCATAGAGACCGCCCACGAGCACGACGTGATGGTCTCGACCGGCGGGTTCATGGAGACCGTCCTCACCCAGGGATACGATGCGGTCGAGAAGTACATCCAGACCTGCAAGGACGTCGGCTTCGACATCATCGAGATTTCGGGGGGCTTCATCACCATCCCGACCGACGACTGGCTGCGGGTGGTGGACAAGGTACAGAAGGCGGGCCTGAAGGCCAAGCCGGAGGTCGGAATCCAGTTCGGCGCCGGCGGTACCACGACCGCCGAGGAGCTCGAGGCCGAGGGTACCCAGGACCCGGGCTGGATGATCGCCCAGGCGAAGCGCTTCATCGACGCGGGGGCTTACCTGATCATGATAGAGTCCGAGGGCATCACCGAGAGCGTGAAGACCTGGCGCACCGACGTCCCCGCCGAGGTCATAAACACTTTGGGGCTCGAGAAGGTGATGTTCGAGGCGGCCGACCCCGAGGTCTTCGAGTGGTACATCAAGAACTACGGCCCGGAGGTCAACCTCTTCGTGGACCACTCCCAGATAGTCCAGCTCGAGGTCTTGAGGCGTGGCCTGTGGGGCACGAAGAGCACCTGGGGACGCGTCCTCACCTACAAGGGCTAGCGGACGGAGGCATCCCCGTCCCGGAGGGGCTGGCCGACCGCCGGCCCCTCTTCTACTACCCTTCCGGCGACGATCCTGAACCACGGCGTGTAAGAGGCGGGGTTCTTCTTCAGGTCCTCGAGCACCGCCTGCGGCTCTTCCCACCGCCACGCGCCGATCTCCTCGGGGTTCGGATCGGGCTCGCCGTCGAAGCGTCCGTAGAAGACGTGGTCGAACTCGTGCTCGGTGAGCCCGCTCTCCTCGTCTGAGGCCCGGTAGACGAAGCTGAAGGCCTCCTCGAGCCCGGTGTCGAAGCCGAACTCTTCCTTCAGCCTCCTGTGGGCGGCCTCCTCCAGTCCCTCGCCCCAGCGGGGATGTCCGCAGCAGGCGTTGGTCCACAGCCCGGCGAAGTGGTACTTCCCCGCCGCCCGGCGCTGCAGCAGCATCCTCCCTTCGCGGTCGAAGATGAAGATCGAGAAGGCCCGGTGCAGCCTCCCCCTGCCCTCGTGCGCCCGCAGCTTGCTCTCCGGGCCGAGCGGCTCGTCGTTCTCGTCGACCAGTATGATCTCTTCGGCACCCTCCGCCGGATCCATCCTCTCCTCTCCTGCTTCGTGGTGCGATCCCGTGATGTTAGCACGCCCGGAGCGCTTTTCTGCTATATTCCCCTCGTGGAGCGCAGGCACCCACGCAAGTTCGATCCCTCCCGGGCGGGCAACCTCGACCGGCCCGAGCGCCAGCGCTTCCTGCCCAACGACCGGGTGCTCGACCTGCTCGACCTCGCCGGAGACGAGACCGTCGTGGACTACGGCGCCGGGACGGGGACGCTCACCATCCCCCTGGCCCACAGGCTCCCCCGCGGCACCGTCCACGCCATAGACGAGAACCCCCAGATGATCGAACGCCTCCGCGAGCGGCTCGCCGCCGAACACCTCCCCAACGTCTCGGTGCACCACATCTCAGACGATGCCGTCCCCCTCCCTGACGGCTCCGCCGACCGCATCCTCGCCGTCAACCTCCTGCACGAGCTCGAAGAGAAGGCTCTGCGCGAGATGCGACGCCTGCTCACCCCCAGCGGCTTCCTCCTCGTCGTCGACTGGAACGCCGACGTCGAGCGCGACGCCGGCCCCCCCGCCGACGAGGCCCTCTCGCCGGAGCAGGGCCGCGCCTTCCTCGCCTCGGCCGGATTCTCCTGCCAGACCCTCGATGCGGGCTTCCCCTACCACTTCGTCTTCCGTTGCCCCCGACCCTAGAGATTTTTGTTCGACATATAGGGTGGGGGGGTATAGTATATGAGTAGAGGCTCCGATCTGAAAGGAGTTCTATGAGCGAGACCAAAGAGCGGAAGATGTTGGTTCTTCCGGTGAGGGGGATGAGTTGTGCCTCGTGTGTCCGGAGGGTCGAGAAGACGCTCTCCGGGGTCTCCGGGGTTGATTCTACGAGCGTCAACCTGGCAACGGGCACGGCCCGGGTCGAGTATGGGGAGGGGGCCCCTGATCCCCGGGCGCTGGTCGAGGCCGTGCAGGGGGCGGGCTACGAGGTGCCGGTCGAGCGGGTCGACTTCGAGGTCCGGGGGATGACGTGTGCCAGCTGCGTCCGCAGGGTCGAGCGGGCGTTGGAGGGAGTTTCCGGGGTTTTGGGGGCCAACGTCAACCTGGCGACCGGCAGGGCTACGGTGGAGTATCTGCCCGGAGAAACCGGGAGAGAAGACTTCGAGCGGGCCGTCACGGGAGCCGGCTACGAGGTGGTCTTCGATGCGGAGGATGGCGGCTCTGCCGAGCCGGAAGATCGTAAAGAGCAGTCCATATTGAAGAAGGATTTCCTCGGGGCGGCCGCACTCACGCTCCTCGTAGTGCTCGGGAGCATCCCACACATGTTCGGTTTCAGACCGCCGGTTCCCGGGCAGCTGTGGAACGTTGGGCTGCTGATCCTGGCGACGCCGGTCCAGTTCTGGTTCGGGCGGCGCTTCTATCGGGGAGCCTGGGGGGCCCTCAGGCACCTGCAGGCCGACATGAACACGCTGGTCGCGCTCGGGACGAGCGTCGCCTACCTCTACAGCGCGGTGGCGACCTTCGCACCGGGGCTCTTCGCCGGCAGGGCGGACGTATATTTCGACACCTCCACCCTGATCATCACCCTCATCCTGCTCGGCAGGTTGCTCGAAGCCCGGGCCAGGGGGCGGGCCAGCGACGCGATAAAGAAGCTCGCCGGGCTGCAGGCGAAGACGGCGCGCCTCGTGCGCGACGGTGAAGAGGTCGACGTGCCCGTCGAAGAAGTCGCTGTCGGGGACGTCGTGGTGGTGAGGCCCGGAGAGAAGATCCCGGTCGACGGCGTCGTGATCTCCGGGGAGTCCGCGGTGGACGAGGCCATGATCACCGGTGAGTCCCTGCCCGTCACCAAGCGGGAGGGGGACGAGGTGATCGGGGCGACCATCAACAAGAGCGGGTCCTTCAGGATGCGGGCCACGAAAGTTGGGCGCGATACCGCTCTCGCCAGGATCATGAGGATGGTCGAGGAGGCGCAGGGTTCCAAAGCCCCGATCCAGCGGTTGGCCGACAGGATCAGCGCCGTGTTCGTGCCGGCCGTGATACTGGTCGCGGTCTTCACCTTCTTCGTCTGGCTCATCGTCGGTCCGCAGCCCGCCTTCACCCACGCGCTGCTCAACGCGGTCGCCGTCCTGATCATCGCCTGCCCGTGCGCGATGGGGCTTGCGACCCCGACCTCCATCATGGTCGGCACCGGCCGGGGGGCCGAGCGAGGGATACTGATCAAAGGCGGCGAGGTGCTGGAGAACGCCCGCCGGGTGGACACGGTCGTCTTCGACAAGACCGGCACGCTCACCCGGGGGGAGCCCGTTCTGACGGACGTGATCGCGGGCGACGGCTTCACGGAAGAAGAGCTTTTGCGTCTCGCCGCCGCCGCGGAGCGCGACAGCGAGCATCCGCTCGGAGAAGCGATAGTGAGGGGGGCCGAGGAGAGAGGGATCTCGCCGGAGTCCCCCACCTCGTTCGAGGCCCCGACCGGTCGCGGTGTCAGGGCCGGGGTCGACGGTCACGAGGTGCTCGTGGGCAACCTCAGGCTCATGCAGGAGGCCGGTGTCCCCGTGGACGGGCTCGCGCCGCGGCTGGACGACCTCTCCGCCGACGGGAAGACGCCCGTTCTCGTCGCGGTGGACGGGAACCCCGCAGGGATCCTCGCCGTCGCCGACGTGGTGCGCGAGGAATCCAAAGAGGCGATCGAAGAGCTGCACCGGATGGGGCTCGAGGTTGCCATGATCACCGGCGACAACCGCTGCACGGCAGAGGCCGTCGGCCGGGAGCTCGGCTTGGACCGCGTCCTCGCCGAGGTCCTGCCGGAGGGCAAGGAAGAGGAGATCCGGAAGCTCCAGAAGGAGGGCAGACGCGTCGCGATGGTCGGGGACGGCATAAACGACGCCCCGGCGCTCGCCCGGGCAGACCTCGGTATCGCCATCGGCACGGGGACCGACGTGGCGATGGAGGCCGGGGACATCACCCTGATCTCGGGCGACGTTCGCGGGGTCGCGCGGGCGATCCGTCTCTCCAGGGCCACCGTGCGCAACATAAAACAGAACCTCTTCTGGGCCTTCGCCTACAACGTCGTCCTGATACCGGTGGCGGCCGGCGTACTCTACCCGGTCTTCAGCGGCGGAGGAACGCCCGGGGTGCTGCACCCGTTCCTCGGTCAGTACGGGTTCCTGAACCCGGCCCTCGCGGCTCTGGCGATGGCGCTATCCTCTGTGACGGTGGTGAGCAACGCGCTTCGCTTGCGCAGAGAGGAGATCGGCTGACGGATGGAGAGCGCGAAGAGCCAGGAGGCCCACGGCTACATCAAGGCTCAGGACAAGGAGAAGATCCTGGCCCGCCTGAAGAGGATCGAGGGACAGGTGCGGGGCGTGCAGCGCATGGTCGAGAACGACGAGTACTGCGTCGACGTCCTCACCCAGATCTCGAGCTTCATCTCCGCCTCGGAGAAGGTGGCCCTGTTGTTGCTCAGGGACCACACCGACCACTGCGTGCGCAGGGCGATCGAGAGCGGAGGCCGGGAAGCGGACGAGAAGGTCGATGAGCTGCTCGAAGCCGTAGAGCGGTTCATGAGAGTGTAGGAGATCGACGGGAAAGGAGAAGACGCTATGGTCGAGCGAACCCTGAACGTGGAGGGAATGAGCTGCGCTCACTGCAAGGCCGCCGTCGAGGGCGAGCTGAACAAGCTCGATGGCGTCGAGCACTCCGACGCGGACTTCGAGAAGGGCACCGTCGAGGTGCGCTACGACGAAAGCCGGGTGACCGATGACGACCTGAGGGCCGCTATCGAGGAGGCCGGCTACACCCTGGTCGCCTGATCCCCAAAAATGGCGGGGAGATTCGGTTGTACGCTCCGGATCTCCCCGCTCAGTGCCTGGGAGATGTTTCGTGGATAGGGGTAGGGGGTAAGTGTACGGAACCCTTCGATCCGAAACCGGGAAGGAGACGAGAGCCGTGGACGATCTGAAGCCTGAAGAGACTTCATGATGAGCCCTCTCGAACAGTACGCGTTGCTCCTGGGGATGATCGCGGGTACGGCCGGGCTCGTGGGGTGTGTGTACCTGATCGGGCGCTCCTTCGGGAAGCCCCGGCGGGAGGAGGGCAAGGATGTCCCCGCCTCTTCCGGAAGGCTCTCCTCCGAGCCGGTCTGGGTACGCTACCACGTCCGGTATTACGGTCTCGCCCTGCTTTTCCTGGCCTTCGACATGGAGATGGCCTTCATGTACCCCTGGGCCGTCGTCTACAGGAAGGTGGGGCTGGAGGCCCTGCTGGACATGGGGGTGTTCCTCGCGATCCTGTTCCTGGGGCTGCTCTACGGCTGGAGCCAGGGGGCGCTGAAGCGCAGGTGATCACCGGGGCGCGCAAGGGGGAGACGTCCTGGCTCAGGCGGCTGGCCGCCCGCGCCTCGTCGAAGGAGCTCGCGGCGTTCGTCGTGCCCGGCCCCGAGGTCGCGCGTGCCTTCGGCCTCGATCTCGGGGCGGCTGGGCTTCGGGTGGTTCCATCCCCCCGTCACGCCAGCGTGCTCGTGGTCGTAGGCGGGCTGCCAGAAGGACTGCGGGACGCAGCCTCGGTGATCTATGCCCAGATGATGCGGCCCAGGGCCGTTCTCGTCCTGGGTTCCGATACTGCCTCCCCGCTACCCGGGCCGGACGTTTCGGCCCCCATGGATCAGGAATCGCTCTCGGCCGCGGTGGCGAGGCTGCGCCGGGCGTTCGCCGAGGGGGCCTGGGACCCGGGGGTGGAGGATTACGCACCGGAGGCGGCGGCGACCGAGACCCGCTACACCTGCCCCATGCACCCCGAAGTCGTGCAGAAGGAGCCCGGCGCTTGTCCCAAGTGTGGTATGGACCTGGTGCCGCGCGAAGTCTCCTCCGGAGAGAGTGACGGAGAGGAGGAGGAAGAAGAGGCCGGCGAACTGCACCACGGTTCGATGGACCATGGAGAGCACGGCTCCGGAGGCCACGAGCACATGGACCACACAGACATGGGGTTCATGTCGATGGTCGAGATGACCAGAGACCTGCAGCCCAGCGGCGACGGCCTCAGGATGGAGTGGGTGGAGGTTCCTTTCGGTCCGCTCTTCCCCGGGCTTCCCGGCGGGCTCGCACTCACCTTCACGCTCGACGGCGATACGGTGGCCTGCGTTCAGAGCGGGTCGGCGGTAGGGAGAGGGGGGGGATGTCTGCAGGGAGTTCCGGTGGACGATCTGTTGGAGCATCTGGGCCGGATCGACCCGCTCTCCCCGGTCGCCTACCGGGTGCTCGCCCTCAGGGCCGTCGAGAACGCGGCCGGGGTGGAACCCGCGCGGGCTACCGCGTACCTCGGGGCGCTGGAGCACGAGCGGGTGGTGAGCCACCTGGGATGGCTCTCAAGCTTCGGGTACCTGATAGGGTACGAGTGGTTGCATCGGCGGGCCGCTGGTCTGCAGCTCGCCCTGCTGCGCGACGATACCGGTGAGGGAGAGACGCTGTGGGGTGACCTGTCGGATCTCCTGCAGAGGCTGCGGGGTGCCACGCTCTTGCGGCGCAGGCTGGAGGGCGTCGGACGTCTGCGTACGGCGCGGGCCGCAGAGTACCCGGGGCCGGTCTCCCGCGCCGCAGGGCTTCCCTACGATGTCCGCTCGGAAGAGAAAGCTTACCAGGATCTGGGCTTCGAGCCGGCCGTGCAGGAGGGGAACGACGCATACTCTCGTCTGATGTTGCACCTCGACGAGATGGAGCGGAGCCAGGAGATCGTCCAGGCCGTGGGTTCCGTCTCGGCGCCGGACGATCTGGGGGTGCAGGATGGCATCTCGGGAGAAGGTGACGCCACGGTGGAGACCCCACGCGGTCCGGCGAGGCTCCGCGTGCGGATCGAGGACGGGATGGTACGCTCCGCGGAGCTCGAGACTCCCTCCGGGCGGCACGCGCAGCTCGTAGAGGATGTGGCCCTCGAGCACGAGGTCGCGGACGCGTTGGCCGGGGTTGCCTCGCTCGACCTCTCGCCGTGGGGGATGACGCGATGACGGTGTTCCTCGTGCTGGTGATGCTCTTCGCCGGGGCGTACCTCGTCGCCGTGCTCGAGGGATGGACTTCGACCGGACGCCTCAGGTTCGCCGGCCCGTTCTGGGCCGCCGTTGCACTCCTGGGACGCGAGTCGATCGTACCCCGCAAGCCGGACCGCGTCCTCTACGAGACCGCCCCCGTTCTGCTCCTCGTCTCGGCGGTGCTGGCGGCGGCGGTGCTCCCGCTCGGGCCGCACCTCGTCATCGCCGACCTCGCCACCGGCGCTCTGGCCGTCAACGCCGCGCTCGCTTACGTCATGGTGGCGCTCGTCATGGCCGGCTGGGGGCCGGACGGGGCGTACGCGATGGTCGCCGGCTGGCGCTTCCTCGGGCAGCTGGTCGCCTACTCCATGCTCATCGTCATGCCCATAACCGCGGTGGCGATGCGTGCCGGCTCACTCGTCACGACCACCATCGTCGAGTCGCAGGCCGGGATCTGGAACGCGCTCACCCAGCCGCTCGGGTTCGTGCTTTTCTTCCTGGCGGCGATGGCGGTCTGCTTCTTGCCGCCGTTCGACCTGCCCACCGCGCCGGGCGAGCTGGCGGGTGGGATCGAGGCCGAGTACGCAGGACCGCGGCTCGCGGTGGTGCGTCTGGCGCGCATGGTGCTCGTGGTGAGTCTCTCGCTCGCCGTCACGGTCTTCTTCCTCGGCGGGTGGCTCGGGCCTTTCCTGCCTGGCTGGGCGTGGACCTCCTTGAAGACGCTCGTGGTGGCGGCAACCATGCTCACGGCCGGGCGGTACGTCCCGAGGCTGCGCGGCGAGCACGTCATGGAGTGGGGCTGGAAGCTCGGCATACCGCTCGCGCTGGTCAACATATTCTGGGTCGGCATAACCCTGGTCCTGAGGAGCATGTGATGGCGCAGGCTTTCTTCACCGGTTTCTTCGGGCTCGCGGCGATCTGGTTCGGCGTGGTGGTCTTCCGCACCTCCTCGATGGTCCGCTCGGCGCTCGCGCTACTGTTCTCGCAGGCCGCCATCGGCGCGATGTTCCTCGCGATGCAGACCGAATTTTTGGGGGTGCTGCAGATCATGATGATGGCGACCGAGATGGCGATCATGGCGATCTTCATGGTCATGTACATGATGGACCCGGGTGGACTCGGCGGGATGGACATGACGCACCAGAAGCGCCTCTCGATAGCCGCGGGCATCTTTGGTGGGGCCGCCGCGGTCGCCGTCTCGTTGCTCGGCGGGTGGGGGACGGTCGGCCCGTCCACCATGCCGGAGGCTCAGGTCGCCGCGCTCGGGGAGGAACTCCTGGGACGCTCGATGCTCGTCTTCGAGACCGCGGGGATCACCATCCTGACGGCGATGATCGCCGCGACGGCGGTAGCCATAGAGAGGAGGCGATGATGGCTACGCTGCTGGTCGCTCTGGTCGCCGGGGCGGTGCTCTTCGGGATCGGGCTCTACGGCGCCCTCTCCCAGACGAACCTGGTCATGATCATGATGGGCGTCGAGCTGATGCTTGGGGCGGCGATGGTCAACCTGGTGGCTTTCTGGCGCTTTTTGCACCCCGCAGCCTACTCCGGGCAGATGTTCGTCCTCATCGTGATGACCGTGATGGCGCTCGAGATGGCGGTGGGCTTCGGCGTGGGCACGGCCCGCTTCCGCTCCAGAGGGTCGGTGGAGATGGAGGAGGCGGAGGATCTCAAGGGATGACGGTAGCCGCCCTCACCATCCTGGGCCCCCTCGCCGCGCTCGTCGCGATCCTTCTCTTCCGACGTGCCCCGGCCGCACTGGCCCTGCTCGGGGCCGGGGTGGAGGTGGTCTCCGCCGCGGTCACGCTGGTCCGGGTGGCTGGTGGAGCGAATTTCTCCGCGGCGCTGCCCGGGCTTCCGGGTTTCCCGCTCAGGATCGTGGTCGAGCCGCTCACGGCGGTGCTCGCCGTGCTCGTCGCGGTAGTGAGCGTGCTGGTGATGGTCTACGCGGTGGGTTACATGGAGGGAGCGCGCGGCAGGGTGCGCTTCTTCGCCAAGATGTCCTTCTTCGCCGCCATGATGCAGACGCTCGTCGTGGCCGGCGACTGGGTCCTGCTTTTGGCGGCGTGGGAGCTCATCGGTCTGGCCTCCTACCTCCTGATCGGATTCTCCCACGAGAAAGGGAGGACGGGGTCTGCGGCCACCCGTGCCTTCCTCTACACCCGCACCGCAGACCTGGGGCTCTACGTGGCGGTCTTCGTCCTGATCTCGCGCTCCGGCACGAGCGAGATCTCCGGGACTTTCGGTGTCGGTGGTCCGGCCGCCTTCGCCGCGGGGATCTTGCTCCTGCTCGCCGCGGCGGGCAAGTCGGCGCAGGTCCCGCTCCAGGGCTGGCTGCAGGACGCGATGGTCGCGCCCACCCCCGTCACCGCCTTCCTCCACTCGGCCACCCTGGTGGCGGCGGGGGCGATACTCCTGATCCGGACCTTCCCGCTGCTTTCGCCCGGGGTGCTCCTCGTCGTCGGGCTCCTCGGCGGCGTGACCGCCGTGGCGACCGGCGTGACCGCGGTGGCCGAGCGCGACCTCAAGCGCCTTTTGGCGGCCTCGACCTCCAGCCAGTACGGGTTCATGCTGCTCGCTCTCGGGGCGGGCTTCCCGGCGGCCGCGCTCTTTCACCTCGCCGCCCATGCTGCGATGAAGAGCGCCCTGTTCGCCGGCTCGGGCATCTTCCAGCGCGCCCGGGGCTCGACATCCTTCTCCGATCTCGGAGGAAGCGGGCGCGAGCGACCCCTCGTCTTCACCGCCTTCACGGTCGCCGGGCTCGCGCTCGCCGCCGTCCCGCCGCTCGCCGGGTACTTCTCCAAGGACGCTATCGTCGCCGCCGCCTACGAGTCCGGCTACGGCTTCGTTCTCCTCCCGCTCGCGCTCGCCGGGGCTCTTCTGACCGGAGCGTACGTCGCACGCGCTCTGAGGCTCCTGTGGCGGGGCGAGAAGAGAGAGGAGCCCGTCGCCGGTATGCGGTGGATGTGGGCTGGGCTCGCCTCTCTCACCGTGCTGGCCGTCTTCGTGGGGTTCCTGAAAGGAGCTCTCTCCGGGCTGATCGGGGAGGAGATACCGGACGAGCTGGTGACCACGGTCGTCGGTACCGCCGCCGCCTTCCTCGGGTTGTTTCTGGGATGGACCTTCACCGCAGATCGTTTGCTCGGCCCGCTGCGCGCGGCCGCAGAGAACGGGTTCCGCCTCGCGGGCGGAGTGGACGCGCTGGTGGCGAAACCGGCGCTCGCGCTCGCCGAAGCGGTGCGGGTCGCCGACGAGCGTGGGATCGACGGTGTGATCTTCGCGCTCGTACGTGGCGCCCGCGGTCTCGGTGAGCGTGTCCGCGCGCTGCAGAGCGGGCTGGTGCACAGGGAGCTCGCGCTCGCGGCGGGCGGGATGGCGCTGTTGCTGGTGTTCCTCGCGGTCGAAGCCATGAGAGGCCTGTAGGAGGAGGTTTTGGTGTTCCCGGTCGTCTCCGTGACCCTGTTCGTCCCGCTTCTGGGAGCGGCGCTCTTGGTCGTGCTGCGCAAGATCCCGCCGCGCGGCGCGCACGCCATCGGTCTCGTCTCTTCCGGGCTTGCGCTGGCCGGGTCGGGGTTGATGTGGGTGCGCGGCGTCTCGGGGGCGGGGTTCTCCCAGGTCGAGGAGGCCTCCTGGATGCCCTCGATAGGGGTGGCCTACCGTGTGGGTGTGGACGGGATAAGCCTGCCGCTCGTGCTGTTGACAGCGGTGCTGTTCTTCCTGGCCCTGGTCTTCTCCGTCGGGGTCGAGAGGGACGCCCGCTCCTACGTGGCGCTGTTTTTGCTGCTGGAGACGGCGTGCATCGGGGTCTTCGTCGCTCTGGATACGATCCTCTTCTACGTCTTCTTCGAGGTCACGCTGGTCGCGATGTACTTCATCATCTACGGCTGGGGTTACGAGGAGCGCCGGCGCGCCGCGATCACGTTCTTCCTCTACACCCTGCTCGGGAGCCTGCCCTTGCTGCTCGCGATCCTCGTCCTCTACGCCGGGAGCAGCCCGCACACCTTCGACGTGCAGAAGCTCGTGGCCTCACCGCCCCTGACGGGGCTTGCGGCCGCGTTCGCCTTTCTCGCCATGCTGGTCACGTTCGCGATCAAAAGCCCCATCTTCCCGGTGCACACCTGGCTGCCGCTGGCGCACACCGAGGCCCCGACCGCGGGCAGCGTCATACTGGCGGGTGTCCTGCTGAAGATCGGGACATACGGTCTGATCCGGTTCGCCCTGCAGATGACCCCCGACGCCTTCCGGGTCGCGGCCCCCTACGTGGCGGGGATCGCGGTTGTCAGCGCTCTCTGGGGGGCTTTCGCCGCCCTGGCCCAGAAGGACCTCAAACGGCTCGTCGCCTACACGAGCGTCAACCACATGGGCTACGTCTTCCTGGCCGTCGCGGCGGCCGCTGCGGCAACGAGCGCGCAGGTGAGGACGCTCGCGCTCGACGGGGCCGTGCTGCAGATGGTGAGCCACGGGCTCGTGACCGGCGCGTTGTTTTTAGTGGTCGGTGCGTTGCAAGAACGGGCACACACGCGCGAGATGGGCGCCTTCGGCGGGCTGTTGCGGGTCACGCCGGCGCTGGGGTGGTTCTTCGTCCTCTTCTCCTTCGCCTCGCTCGGGCTGCCGGGGCTCGCCCACTTCCCGGCGGAGTTCCAGATCTTTCTCGGCTCGTTCCGGGTGTACCCGGTCGCGGCGGCGGTCGCGCTGGTGGGGATCGCCGTGACCGCCGGGCTGTACCTGCGCGCGATACGGGTCTCCTTCTTCGGCAGGCCCGACGGGTGGCTGCAGGGGATGAGGGATCTCGGGGTGCGAGAGGTCCTGGCGACGGCGCCGCTCCTTGCTCTGACCATCGTGGTCGGGGTCTACCCGGCCCTGATCCTCGGCGTCGTACACCATACGACGAAGGCGATGGGGTTGTGATGTCGCTCGCCCGGATGGCGCACGATCTCACGCTGCTCGCGCCTCAGCTCGCGGTGCTTTGGGCGGCGGTGGGCGCGCTCGCCTTCGAGATGCTACGTCTGCCGAAGGTGGCGCTCGTCTACACGGTGGTCGGGCTCTTCTCGGCGGCGGGTCTGGCCGTGGCGTTCCTGGGGACGCAGACGAGCGTCTTTACCGGGACCTACCGGGTGGACTCCCTGAGCCTGTGGGCCGTGATCGTGCTCTCGAGCGCGACGGCTTTCGTCGCGGTGCTCGCCCGCCGCGAGGTCAGGGGCACCGACCGCGAGGGTACGGTCTACGCACTGCTCGCCTTCACGTTGCTGGGGGCGATCATGCTCGCCGGAGCGGGGGATGTGATGTTCCTGGTGCTGGGCGTGCTGCTCTCCAGCCTGGGGTCCTTCGCCCTGGTGGCCTACCCCAGGGACGACCGGGCGACCGAGGCGGCGATGAAATACTTCGTCTTCGGATCGGTCTCCGAGGCGGTCATGATCTTCGGCCTCACCTACTGGTATGGAGCTGTAGGCTCGACTTTGCTCTCCGAGCTCCCTTCACTCAAGGGATACCCGCTCGCGGCGGCGTTCGGGCTGGTCGCTGTCCTGGTGGGGCTCGGGTACAAGGCGTCCTACGTCCCGTTTCACTTCTGGGCACCCGATGCCTACGAGGGCGCTCCGGTCTCGATCGCGGCGTTCCTGTCGATAGTGCCGAAGGTCGGAGCGATCTTCGCTCTCGCCCAGGTCGTGCACGACCTGCCGGAGGGGCTCGTCGCCTGGCAGTTGGTGGTGGCGGTCCTCGCCGCCTTCTCGATGACCTACGGCAACCTGGCGGCGCTCGTGCAGGAGAGGATCGTGCGACTTCTCGCCTACTCCTCGATAGCGCAGGCCGGGTACTTCCTGCTCGGCATCGTGGACGTGGGGCAGGGAGCACTGGCCCCGCGCTCCCTCGTCGTATTCGCCGCCGCCTACGCCGCGATGAACCTCGGGGCCTTCGCCGTGGTCCTGCAGGCGGGGAGGCGCATCGGAGACTTCACCGGGTTGTGGAGGACCTCGCCGTGGGCGGCCGGGGCGATGGTGGTGTTTTTGTTCTCTCTCGTCGGGGTGCCGCCGCTCGCGGGGTTCGTCGGAAAGTTCCTCCTGTTCGGGGCGGCGATAGACGCCGGGTATACGTGGCTCGCGGTGGTGGCGATCCTCAACAGCGTGCTCTCTTTGGGGGTCTACCTGCGGGTCGTCGTCCCCATGTTCCGGGAGCCCAAGAAGGCCCCCGCTTCTCCGCCGCTGGTCGTCGCGGTCTGGGGGGTGGCCTTCTTCGCCACCGCAGCCATCGGGATCGCGGCGCAGGTCCTGCTGGGACGGGTGGTATAGACTCAGGGAGTAGTAGTGAACACGCAGCAAGGTTTAGGCCAGGAGGCCCGTAGATGATAGAGATACCTTTCCCTCCAGAACTCCGGCTCGGGCCGCTCAGCATCAGCTGGCATAGCATAGCCATCCTCATCGGGTTCCTTGTCGGGTGGTTCCTCTTCGAGCGGCTAGCCAGAAGGAGAGGATATCCAGAGGCGTTTCTGGAGTGGGCTCCGATCGTGGCACTCCTGGTCGGGATCGTCGGGGCTAGGCTTTATTACGTGGCTCAGAGCAACCCCATGGAATACCTCCGCAACCCGGTGAGGATCCTGGAGGTGTGGCGGGGAGGGCTCGCCTTTTACGGCACGGTTGCTCTCGTCCCATTGGCATTCCTGTGGCTCACCCGCCGTTACAGGGTGCCGTTCTGGTCGTTTGCTGATTTGATGGCGCTGGTCGGGGCTTTGGGGATGGCTATAGGCAGGATCGGTGACGTAATAATCGGCGAACATTATGGCCCACCAACTTCTCTACCGTGGGGTGTCGTTTACTCCGTGGGAGGCTTGGAGAGACCAACTCCAGGTATCGCGGTGCAGTCGGGAGCACTTTACGAGGTGGGGATAGACCTCTTGATCTTTGCCGCCGCCTGGTTTTTGAAAGACCTCTTGACAAAGAGGCCTGGGTTGCTGTTCGCCTTTGTGCTGGGGACGTTTGCTTTGAGCCGCGTAGTCATCTTTTCGGTGGTGCGCGACGTACCAGAGGTGGCTTTTGGGATGAACAATGCTCAACTAACCAGCATCTTCGCCCTGGTGGTTAGCCTCATGATCGCTGCGTGGAGGCGGAAACCAAAGACAGTGGAACCAGAGGTCTCGACGGGTGAGCGAGCGGGGTCGTTGAGATGAGTCGGATGGAGGTCTTCTCGGATCTGAGGAACTGGCAGGCGCGGCGCTACGCCGTCGCCGCGCTCGCGGGTCTCGTCTGGCTGGTGGTCTCCGGTGTTCCCACCGGCCTGATAAGCACCCCGATCTACCACCGGATGATACCGGCCACGTGGTGGGACTACACGTTCTGGGTGGCCGGGGCGGTGCTGGGGGGGTTGCTGCTGGCGACCTACGTGAACCCCGCGCCCGTCTCCGGACGGTCCGGCACCGAAGGGGGACTGCTCGGCGGTATCTTCTCGGTGTTCGCCATAGGATGTCCTGTGTGCAACAAGCTCGTCGTGCTGGCCCTCGGGGCGAGCGGGGCGCTCACCTACTTCGCTCCGATCCAGCCGCTGCTCGGTTTCTTCTCCGTGGGGATGTTGCTCTATGCCCTCTATCGCCGGCTCGAGGGCGAGCGTGCCTGTCCGGTCGGCAGGGGGTAGAGCGAGGCTCCGCCCATGGGCGTCAGGGTGCTGGTGGTGGAGGACGAGAGGAGCCTGGTGAGGCTCCTGCGGGCCTACCTGGAGCGGGAAGGCTTCGAGGTGTACGAGGCTTTCGACGGCAGGGCCGGGCTGGATATCGCGGGTGAAGTCCGGCCCGATGTCGTCGTCCTCGACTGGATGTTGCCGGAGCTGGACGGCCTGGAGGTGCTGCGCAGGCTGCGGCGTTTCTCGGATGCCTACGTGATCCTGCTCACTGCGCGCGTCGAGGAGACGGACCGTATCGTCGGTCTCTCGGCCGGAGCGGACGACTACCTGCCCAAACCTTTCTCTCCGGGTGAGCTGGTCGCCCGCGTGAGGGCCATGCTGCGCAGGCCGCGTTCCGGGACGGGACCGGAGGAGGAGCCTCTGCGCGTCGGTGAGCTCAGCATCGACCCTTCCAGGCGCGAGGTGCGTCTTGGGGGTAGGGAGATCGCACTCACCGCGATAGAGTTCGATCTCTTGGCGGCGCTCGCCTCCCGTCCCGGGCTGGTCTTCTCCCGCGCGCAGCTTCTGGAACGGGTGTGGGGCGAGGGGTATTTCGGGGATGATCACGTGGTGGACGTGCACATCGCCAACGTGCGCAAGAAGCTGGGGGAGGACGCTGCGCATCCGCGTTACATAGAGACGGTGCGCGGCGTGGGTTACAGGATGAGGAGATGAGATGTCCCTCCCGGATGGGGTTCCGGGGTCTGCTGCCCAGGCTCTTCGCCTCGCACCTGGTCGTGGCCCTGGTGGGGACGCTGACCTTCCTGGTCGCGGTCTCTGTCGTGGCGCCGTTGCTCTTCGGCAACCTCATGCAGGGTCCGATGGGTCCCTCACACATGATGAGCATGGGCCAGATGATGGACTCCGTCTTTAGGGCCTTCGCGCGTACGCTCCTCTACTCGCTCGCCGTCGCGGCGGTCGCCGCGATAGCGGTCGCCGCAGTGACGGGGATGTTCGTTGCGCGCAGGATCGTCGGTCCCCTGCGGGCGATGAGCCGGGCGACACGCCGCATAGCGGCCGGACGTTACGACGAACGCGTACCCGTGCGCGGCGACGACGAGCTCGGTGAGCTCGCCGAGAGCCTCAACGCGATGGCCCGGACCCTCCAGGCCACCGAACAGCGCCGGCTCGACCTCATCTCCGACGTTTCCCACGAGCTGAGGACTCCTCTGACGGTGATCGAGGGGTACATGGACGGGCTGATCGACGGTGTGGTCGAACCCTCGGAGGAGACCTGGTCTCTAGTGCGCGCCGAGGCCGGCCGTCTGCACCGTCTGGTGGACGAGATGCAGGAGCTCTCCCGGGCGGAGGCCGGCGGAATCCCCCTGCACCTGCGGGAAGTCTCGCCAAGGGAGGTCGTGGAGCAGGCCGCCGGTCTCCTCGGGCCGCTCTTCGCGGAGAAGGGCGTGAGGATGGAGGTCTCCGTCCCTGAGGATCTACCGCCGGTGCTCGCCGACCGGGACCGGGTCGTGCAGGTCCTGGACAACCTGCTCTCCAACGCGCTGAAGTACACGCCGTCCGGAGGCGAGGTCTCCCTGTCGGCGCGTCGGGCGAAGGACGAGGTGTCTTTCCGGGTCACCGATTCCGGGGAGGGCATAGCACCCGAACATCTGCCGCACCTCTTCGAGCGGTTCTACCGGGTGGAGGGTTCCCGATCGCGCGAGAATGGCGGGGTCGGGGTGGGGCTCACCATCTGCCGGACGCTCGTCGAAGCGATGGGCGGCAGGATACACGCCGAGAGCGCCGGTCCTGGCAGGGGGGCGGCTTTCGAGTTCACCCTGCCCGTGGCTCCCCGGAGAGAATCTTGATCCAGGCTTGATCTTTTCTCGAGCGGTGCTTGATCTGCGCGTACTACATTCTCTTCGTGAGACGAAAACGACAAACGGAGGTACGACAATCATGATGGGCGGGTTCGGATTCGTGTGGATGATCGTCCCGGCGTTGCTCCTGATAGGCGTCATAGCTCTCGTAGTATGGGCCTTGGCCAGGGCCTTCCCGGTCTCGCGTGACGGGGATTACCCGCGGAGGGACAGAGCGGAAGAGATCCTGGAGGAGCGCTTCGCCCGCGGCGAGATCACTACTGAAGAGTACAGGGATTCGCTGAGGGTGCTGAGGGAGAAGTCCGGGAAGAGGGTCTGATGACGAACGGGGACTGGAAGGAAAGAGTGGTGTGTGAAGATGGCTAAGCTGAGCCGCCGGGAGTTCTTCGGGCTTGCGGGGTTGGGGACGGGGGCCCTCGTCCTGGGTGCCTGCGGGAGATCTTCGGGTTCCGGAGCGGGCGCCGGCACCTCCCGCACTACCCCTGCTCCGTCCGGCACCAGAGAGTACGCGCTCGATGTCTCGCCGGCACAGGTCAGGATCGGCGGGCGCCGGGTGAAGACCTGGACCTACGGGGGAAACCTGCCGGGGCCCGAGATCCGGGTAAAAGAGGGAGAGCGGCTTCGGGTGAAGGTGAAGAACGCTCTGCCGGAGGGTACGACGGTACACTGGCACGGGCTCCCCATCCCCAACGGGATGGACGGTGTCCCGTACGTCACCCAGAAGCCGATAAAGCCGGGGGGGGAGTTCGTCTACGAGTTCACGGTCCCCGTCTCCGGCACCTACTTCTACCACAGCCACGTCGGGCTCCAGCTCGACCGCGCCCTCTACGGTCCGCTCGTCATCGAGCCCAAAAAGGAATCGCTCTCCTACGACCGCGAGTACACGCTCATGCTCGACGACTGGCTCGACGGGGTGCGGGGTACTCCCGAGGACGCGATGAAGCGCCTCAAGTCCGGAGGGAGCGCGATGATCGGGATGGGCAGTATGGGAGGCATGGGAGGTATGGGAGGTATGGGAGGCATGGGTGGGGGCATGCGCGGTATGTCCGGGATGGGGGGCGGGAGCGAACCCCGCCAGTGGACGCCGGATATCGTCTACCCCTACTACCTGATCAACGGCAAACCCCCGGATTCTCCCGAGGAGCTCATGGTGAAGCGCGGGGAGCGACTCCGGCTGCGCTTCATCAACCCGGCGAGCGCGACGATCTTCAGGGTGGCCCTTGCCGGTCATCGCATGACCGTGACACACACCGATGGGCAGCCGGTCGAGCCGGTAGACGTCGACGCTCTGCGGATCGGACCGGGTGAGCGTTACGATGTGATCGTCGAGGCGAACAACCCGGGTGTCTGGCAGCTCGCGGCACAGGCCGAGGGGACGGAGAAGATGGGACGTGCGATCCTGCGCTACCGGGGAAGCTCGGGCTCCGCTCCACCGGCAGGCCAGAAGCCGCCCGAGTTGGGAAAGAAGCTCCTCCTGTACGGTATGCTCAGGGCAGCCTCTGGGGTCGACCTGCCTTCCGGGAGCCCGGATCAGGTGACACCCGTCACCCTCTCCGGGAACGAGCGGCGCTACGTCTGGAGGATCAACGGGAAGTCCTTCCATCCGGGACCCAACGCCACACCGGACCCGATCACGGCCGGAAGGAACAAGCATATCCGCTTCGAGTTCATGAACATGTCCATGATGCCCCACCCGATGCACCTGCACGGACACTCCTTCCAGGTGGACAACGGTACAGGAAGGGGACCGTTGAAGGACACCGCCATCGTCGACCCGATGCAGAGGTTCGCCGTCGACTGGTACGCGGACAACCCCGGAGACTGGGCCTTCCACTGCCACCACCTCTACCACATGGAGGCCGGCATGATGCGGGTGGTCAGGGTGTAAGAATCCCTCGAGCCCGCCTCCCGTGGCGCTTGCCCGGATATATCTACATTTGTTAGAATGTAGATATGAATGATGACAGGTGCGAACTGCTTTGCGTGGATGCTCCGAGGGCGGAGGCGATTCGCGAGAAGCTACTGACGGAGAAGAGGGCGCAGGAGGCCGCCGGGAGGGCCAGGGCTCTCTCGGACCCGACGCGGCTCACGCTGGCTGCGGCGCTCGGGGAGGCCGGGGAGCTCTGCGTGTGCGATCTGTCCTGGATAGCGGGGCGCGGGCAGGGGTTGGTCTCGCACCACCTTCGGGTGCTGCGTTCGCTGGGGTTGGTACGCTCCAGGCGTGAGGGGAAGATGGTCATGTACTCGCTCACGGAGCGCGGGGCTTCGCTGCTCTCGGCTGTGCTTGGTGAGGAGATCGGGGTGTGAGCGGGCGGCCGGTCCGGGTGGGGCGAGGGCCCCTGCAGGGGGTAGAGGAGCGGATGCGTCTGGTGAAGAGAGCCAGGCTTTTGGCCCGGCTGGGGCTCGTCTGGCACGGGATAGAGGCCGGCGTGGCCATAGGGGCGGGGATCGTGGCGGGATCCATAGCCCTGATCGGCTTTGGAGCCGATTCGCTGATCGAGGCGGCCGCCGGGATCGTCATCCTCTGGAGGTTCGCTTCCGGGAGGATCTCGTCGGAGGGTGCCGAGAGGCGGGCGCAGAGGATGATCGGGCTCAGCTACTTCCTGCTCGCGGCTTACGTCGGGATCGAGTCCGGAAGGACGCTCTTGCTGCAGGAGCATCCGGCGACGAGCTGGGTAGGGATGGGGTTGTCCGTCGTTACGCTGCTCACCATGCCGCCGCTTGCCCGGGCGAAGGCTCGAGTCGGTGAGGAACTCGGATCGGCGGCGGTCAAGGGCGAGGGCACCCAGAACATGCTCTGTGCCTACCTCTCCGCCGCGTTGTTGATCGGGCTCGGAGCCAACGCCCTGTTTGGGTGGTGGTGGGCCGATCCTCTGGCGGCGCTCGTGATCGCGGGGGTTGCGGTGAGGGAGGGGCTGGAGTCCTGGCGTGGGGAGCAGTGCGGCTGCTACGCCGGGGAAGAGCCTGATCGCCGCGAGGATGGCCGCACTCGTCGAGCGCGATGACCGAAATCTGGTGCACAAGGGGTTACGTCTCGGGTGGTTTCGTGCGACCGGCGCTTTGTTGTTTTCGAAGAATTTTTGAAGAAGCGCGCGGCGGCGAAGCAAGGTGGTTCGTGGGATAATCCATAAGGTTTGACTTTGCGCCGCACATACGCCGTCGTGCTGGCGGCCCTGCTGGTCGTCTTCGTGTCGTTCCACCCGCAGTCGGCGGGTGGAGGATGCGGTCCGGACGGATGCCAGCAGCCACCACACGCGTCTTCCGCCGCCTGTCCGGCTTCCTGCGCTGCGGCGATCCTCGCCGCCTCCGTCGTGGCTTTCGCCTTCGCCGCATTCTGCGGGAGGCGGCCAGCAGATCAGAGGCCACCCGCAGAGTTTTACCTCGCCCCAGATCCGCTCCCTCCCTGGAACCTCCTCACAACTGTCTAAGAGAGACGATTGCAATACACCCGCAGGCGAGCGTCGCCTGCGAGTGCGAGGTGGTTCCACGATCCCAAGAGGAGAAAAACTTGAGCAGGAACGACAGCCGGGGCCGGAACCGCGGTACGGGTGAGCGTGCTTCGGTAAAACGCAGGAACCCGAACGGAACCAGATCGATCGGGCTCGGAACGGTAGCGGTGGTCGTGGTTATCGTCGTCGCGGCGATGGTCGGCGCTCTGGCCTGGCTCTCACGCCCCAACCCCTACGAGCCTCAGGCTAACTTCAATAGCAACGGGGGCACAGGCCAGCCCATAGACGGGATAAAGTGCGCAACCAGCGAGCAGCTCCTCTTCCACATCCACGCCCACCTCGACATCTTCGCCAACGGCAGGAAGGTCAGGGTGCCCTCCCAGATAGGCATCCCCGGAAAGTGCATCTACTGGCTGCACACCCACGACTCCAGCGGCATAATCCACGTCGAATCCCCGGTCCAGCGCACCTACACCCTGGGCGACTTCTTCGATATCTGGGGTGCTCCGCTCTCCAGGAACAAAGTTCTCTCGTTCGATGTTAGCCGCTCAGAGCCGCTCCGCGTCTACGTCGACGGCAAACTTTACAAGGGGGATCCTCGCAAGGTCCCGATCAAAGAACACGAGGAGATAGCGCTGGTAATCGGCAAGATGAAGGGCAAGCCTCCCGCGTCTTACGAGTTCCCGCCCGGCGACTAGTCCAGGGTGGAGGCAGGGTCGAAACCCTGCCTCCGTATCATATTTGAAGAATTCTTCAGATGTGAGAGAATCATTCTCATGACGCACTTCAGGGAAGCTTCGCCGGGGGAGCGGCTGCTTGAGCCGCGGGACGTCTTGAGCGGGGAGATGGGTCGGGTGGACGAGAGGATCGCGGGCCTGATGGGGGCGCTCTCCGGCCCGACGCGGGTGAGGGCGCTCTTCGCGTTGCTGGAGCACGGCGAGCTCACGGCGGGAGAGCTGGCGAAGGTGGTCGGGATGAGCGGGTCCGCGACGAGCCATCAGCTCAGGGTGCTCAGGGACCTCGGGCTGGTGCGGCGGCGCAGGGAGGGCAAGAGGGCCTTCTACGCGCTCGCCGACGACCACCTCGGGGTACTGCTCCGGGAGGCGCTCTATCACGTGGACCACGCGCGGCTGTTCGAGCCGGGGAGGCGCCGTTGAGCGGCCGCGAGCACGGAGGCATCGTGCACCTGCTCTCGCATCTTCTTCCGTTCGGGCACGCGCACGAGAGCCACGAAGGCGTGGACGAGGCGCTCGAGGCGAGTGAGGAGGGCATAAGGGCGCTCAAGATATCGCTGGTGGGGCTCATGCTCACCGCGCTCTTGCAGCTTTTGGTGGTCGTCTTCTCGGGCTCGGTCGCGCTGCTCGCCGACACCATCCACAACTTCGGGGATTCGCTCACCTCGCTGCCGCTGTGGCTCGCGTTCGCGCTCGGTAAGAAAGCGGCTGACCGTGCACACACCTACGGCTACGGGAGGGCCGAGGATCTTGCGGGGGTGGCGATCGTCGCGGTGATCTTCTTCAGCGCGTGCGTAGCCGCCTACGAGTCTATTGAGCGTCTGATCCACGGCTCCGAGGTCTCGAACGTCGGGTGGGTCGCGCTCGCCGCCGTGATCGGCTTTCTCGGCAACGAGTTAGTGGCGCAGTTTCGCATCGGGGTGGGGAAGAAGATCGGGAGCGCCGCGATGGTCGCCGACGGGCAGCACGCCCGCGTGGACGGGTTCACCTCGCTCGCGGTGCTCGTCGGGGCCGGGGGAGTCTGGCTCGGGTACCCGGTCGTGGATCCCATCGTGGGCATCCTCATCACCATCGCCATCCTGTTCATCGTCAGGGATTCGGCGCTCTCGATGTGGCGCCGGATGATGGACGCCATAGAGCCGGAGATCCCCGAGACGATAGGCCGGGTCTGCGGGAGGGTGCCCGGCGTCGAGGGTGTGGAGAGTGTCCGGGCCCGCTGGGTCGGGCATCGGGTCCATTCGGAGGTGTGCGTGTTGCTGCCGCCGGCGATGACGCTGGAAGAGGCGCGCGAGGTGGAGCGGCGGTTGCGGGAGGCCGTCCGGGAGGCGATGCCGAAGCTCGGGCGGCTGGTCGTCGAGATCGCGCCCGCGCGGAGGAGGTGAGGTGCTCGTGGAGCTCGTTACGCCGAGGCTCGTTCTCAGGGAGTTCTCGCCGCAGGAGCTGGATACGCTCGCGCGCCTCGATGCCGAGGAGACGACCCGCGGTTTCGGTTGGGCGGGGGGCGTTGATCGCGACGGCGTGGCGGCGGCCCTCGAGAGGTGGCTGGGTCTCTATCCTCGCGGTCTCGGGCAGCTCGCGATGGTCCACCGCGAGGACGGCGCGCTCATCGGGCACTGCGGGCTCGAACCGGCGGACGGCGGGCGTATCCTGCTCTCTTACGCGCTCTCGAAGGAGTACTGGTGCATGGGCCTCGCCCCCGAGGCCTGCCGGGAGGTGCTGCGATACGGCTTCGAAGAGCTCGGGCTCGAGGAGATCTGGAGCCACACCGGTGCGCGCCGGCGTGCCTGGAGGGGGATGATGGAGCGGCTCGGGATGGAGCTGCGCGAGGAGTTCGGGGGGATGGTCCGGTACGCCGTGCTTCGGGAACGTTTCCGGGAGGCATCGTAATCTTCCCCGTGAGACGCCTGTCCCGTCGGCCTGGTTGTGGCAATATCTCGGTGATGGGATTGGAGGAGAGCAGACCGGGGTCCGAGAGCGCGGCCTTCGCCGGGAAGGTAGGGGGTAGGTTCTGGGATGTCGACGTGGTGCGGGGGATCGCCATGGTCCTGGTCGCCACCTACCATTTCGTCTACGATCTGGACTTCCTCGCCGGCTATCCCGTGAACGCGGTGGGCATGTTCTGGGGCAACTTCGCAGATACGAGCGCCTTCATGTTCGTGTTTCTGGCCGGGCTCTCGCTCGCCTTGAGCCACCAGAGGGCGCGCATGAAGGTGGGACCGGAGGCGAACCTCTTCCCGAAGTATCTGCGGCGGGGCCTGAGGATCTTCGGCTACGGCATGGGCATAACGGTGGTCTTCTGGGTGCTGAAAGCAGGGGTCGTCATCTTCGGCATCCTGCACATGCTCGGGGTCTCTATCATCTTGGCCTATCCCTTTCTGCGGCGGCGCTGGACGAACCTGTTCTTCGGGCTCTCGGTGGTCGCGGCTGGAGCCTTCATACAGGCCGACCAGAACTCTTTCGTACTGCCGGGGGTCTGGGGGTTTCTGCTCGCCCCCTTCGGGGTCTTCCCCGCCGGGGTGTACATGGCAGATTACAGGGCGCTGCTGCCGTGGTTCGGGGTGGTGTTGCTCGGGCTTTTCGTCGGCAACACGTTCTACCTGCGGCGGCGAGACGTGAAGCCTCTCGGGCAGGCGCCGCGTCCGATGCGCCCGCTCGCCTTTGTCGGGCGGCACACCCTTTTTATCTACCTGATCCACCAGCCAATACTCATAGCTTTGCTGTGGGCTTTCGGGGTCGTGAACCCGTCCGCTCTGTAAAAAGGCGCCGGCGTGAGCGGCTGGTGAGGTAAACTTTTGATGTGATGGCGGCTCTCGTGACATTTCCGGGAGGCGGTGAGTCTTAAGATGCCCTCGCCGAGGCTCACCGGGGCCGGGCTGCTGTTTATCCTGATCGCCGGACTGAGCTGCCTGTTTGGTGTCTTCCCACAGGTGGTTCGCCCCGGGGACGGGATCTACCAGGCCTCAGGCCAGCAGGCCTCGGCGCACGTTCAGGACCACGCCAGGCTCGGTGTGGTTCGGGGGGAGGAGCCTGGCGAACAGGGGCTGCTGCAGAACCTTGGGTTGCTCGCGACGCTGCTCTCGCTCTCCTTCTGCACCGCGCTGAGCCTACTGCTGGGGAGGGTGATCAGGTGCGCCTGCCCCGCGCGAGCGCCGGTCCGTGCTTGCCCCCCGACCCTCAGAGCTTCCCCCGCCTGCGGGCCGTCGCTGCCATCTCTCCAGGTGTTCAGGCTGTAACTCCCAACCCTCGAAGGGAGGGTTTCCTGGCACCTGGACAGATGGAGGTGTACCCGATGAGCATCAAGAGAATAGTACTGCAGGCCTTGAGCGTGGTGCTGATCCTGGCCGGCGTGGGATTGCTCGGTTTCAATTTCTTCGGGACGCAGGTCACCGCCGGAGGGGTGGTCGAACAGCACCGCGGGGGCCACTTCAGCATACCGCTGGTGCGCCCGAAGGACAGACCATCCGGCGGCACGCTTCCCGGCATCAGGGTGCCTGAAGACAAGACCTTGCACCTGACGATCCCAGCGATGAGCCGGGTGAGGGACGCAGTGGTGCCCACGGCGCGCAGCACCAATGGACAGGCCCTGAACAACCACGTGGCCATCCACATAAAGGGGACGGGCTTCCCCTGGCAGAAGGGGGCCAACGTCTACATCGCTGGCCACCGCCTCGGCTACGTGGGCACAAGGAGCCTGCTCGCCTTCTACGACCTGAACAACCTGAAGAAGGGCGACATAGTCTACGTGACCGATGCCAACGGCAACAGGTACATCTACAGGGTCTACAGGAAGTTCGCCGTCTATCCCACCGAGACCTGGGTCACCCGGCCCGTCAGGGGAAAGAGCATACTCACCCTGCAGAGCTGTACTCTCCCCAACTATACTGAGCGTCTGATCGTTCGGGCGCAGCTTATCCGGACGGTAAGGTCCCAGGATACCCACGCGGAAGACAGCGCCGCCTGATGGCGTCACTCGATCATGAGGAGCCCGGTTCTATCGCCACCCGCTCACCCTGCACCAGCAGGCGGTCCAGGTTCGGCGAGTCATTGTACATCTCCGGGCCTATCGACCACCAGTCGTTGAGCGAGGTGATGCAGGTCTGCAGCGTTACCAGGTTCTTTCCGGAGACAGGGTAGGTATAGCGGGTGTCGTAGGGGCCGACGGCGAAGACGCGCGTCACCCGGTAGATGTAGCGGGTGCCGTTGGAATCGGTGAGGATGATCTCATCCCCCGGCTGCATGGAGGGAAGGTTGTAGAACTGGTAGTAGCTCTGGGTCCCGGCATAACCGAGCCTGTGTCCGATTATGTAGGTGTTGGCGCACGGTTGCCAGGGGAACCCCGTGGGGGGCAGCTTTATGGCTCCCTGGTTCAGTGCCGCCGCGGAGTTGCTGTTCGTCACGGTGTCCCCGTAGATCCCCAGCTTCGGGACTGTCAGGTAGAGGGCGTCGTTCGGGGGCTTGGGCGGCGTGGGACCACAGGCGGAACGCCGTGGCGTCCGGGCCTCTTTCCTGTCGGTATGCTGGGAGTGGTTTTTGCCGGATCTCTTGCTTGCTCCCTGTTTGTTTGTTCCGACTTTTTCTCCGGTCTTTTTTAACCGGGTTCCAGAGGTCTTGGCGGGTGGGTTGGCTCTGGCGCCCTCCTCCCGCACGGTGCTGGAGTGAGACCGGCTCGCGTCCTTACCGGTGGTTTTGGCGTCTGCGCCACTACCGCGGGCCACCTGCAGGGAAGATCCTGCCCCGCCGCGATCCGGTGCGTTCAGACCGAAGGCGACGACCCCGGCGGCCGCGATGATGATCAGAACCAACAACAGGCCGAGGGCTGTCCTGCGGTGTCGCCTTCTCCCGGTAAAGATGCGACGCTCTCTCCTTCTACCATGCATGCAAAAAATTCTATCCCGACCGGCGAAGCGACTGCAAGCCGGCTCCCGGGGATCAGGTTCGGAAAGAAGATCACATCCGGGTGCCTGCCTGCGGCATAAAATGTCCTCCGGCGCGGGCCGTGGCGTTCCGCGCTGGTGGATTTTCACCGGATATTTGTTGGACTTGGCGTACAGAAGGAGCGAGGCTTTGAGCAGTCTGTTTTCACCACTCGAGATAAGAGGGGTCCGCTTCGTAAACAGGATATTCGTCTCCCCGATGTGCCAGTATTCGGCGGAGGACGGGATGCCGGGAGAGTGGCATCTCGTGCACCTGGGGTCGCGGGCCGTGGGGGGCGCGGCGCTGGTGATCGCAGAGGCCACGGCCGTGAGCCCGGAGGGTCGTATAAGCCCGTGGGATACGGGGATGTGGTCCGACGAGCACGCGCGCTCCTTCTCCCGCATAACCCGCTTCATCTCCGAGCAAGGTGCTGTTCCCGGGATACAGCTCGGACACGCCGGGCGCAAGGCCTCAACCGAGACTCCATGGCGGGGTGGATGCCCCATCCCACAGGAGGAGGGTGGATGGCAGCCCGTGGCGCCGAGCCCTCTGCCCTTCGCGGAGGGTTATCCGGTGCCGCGGGAGATGACGCGGGAGGACATCGAGCGCATCGTGGAGTCATTCGCACTCGCGGCCAGGTGGAGCCTGCAGGCGGGTTTCAGGGTCGTGGAGCTACACATGGCGCACGGCTACCTGCTGCACCAGTTCCTCTCCCCGCTCACCAACCGTCGCGAGGACGGGTACGGAGGGTCTTTCGAGAACAGGGTCCGGCTGCCGCTCGAGGTGGCTGAGGCAGTGCGAGAGGTCTGGCCGGATGAGTTGCCGCTCTTCGTGCGCATCTCGGCTACAGACTGGGTCGAGGGTGGCTGGAGCCTGGAGGATTCCGTCAAACTCTCCCGCAGGCTCAAGGAGATTGGGGTTGACCTCGTGGACTGTTCCTCCGGGGGTGTCGTGCCGAACGCGAAGATCGAGGTTCGGCCCGGTTACCAGGTGCCATTTGCCGAGGTGGTGCGTCGGGAGACGGGCGTGATGACCGGGGCTGTCGGTCTGATAACCGAGCCAGAGCAGGCCGAGGAGATCGTCGCGGGCGGCAGGGCCGACGCGGTGCTGCTCGCCCGTCAGCTTCTGCGTGACCCCTACTGGCCCCTGCACGCGGCCCGCGCACTCGGCGCCGACGTCCCGTGGCCTCCCCAGTACGAGCGGGCGAAGCCCCGCGGGTAGCGTATGACCGCACCGGGTGCGACAATCCCGACGTAATGAATGGGATCTCGAATCAGGAGAGGCTGCAGGTGGGTGGAGACGTGGAGCAGAGGAGCGTCCCAGCGTCCGAAAGACGCTTCCTCCCGGCGATCAAGGGTGTGGGTGCGGGTCCGGCCGGGAGGATGCTCGTTGCAGGTGCTGCTCTCGCCGCCGGGTTGGCCGTACACAGGCTCGTCGGAAGCTCGGGCAGTACTTCGGCCGCACGTTCAAGGGAGAACACCCCCCTTAGATGGGCCGGTAAGCCCGATCTTCTCTGGATCAGAGTGGAGGAACACCTCGAGGCCGGGCGTCTGAGTCGCACCGTGGAAGCCCTCGTCGGCTCCCGTCGTATCCGGTAGACAGGCCGCGCAGTCCTGCTTGCGTCTCCCGCTGGTTTGTTGCAGAATGAACGACCGGTGGCTGATCAGGCAGGGGGTGTCACGGGATGATGGGTCTGGTCCGGCGCAGGGCTCCTCTGCGCCTTTTATGCGTGATCTTCGCTGTTGTCGCGGGGGGATGCGTCGTCGGGGGGCTTGCCGGGGCGCGCCCGGCTGGCACTGGCTACAGGGCCAAAAACGTCTTGATCTTCGTCGCCGACGGCCTGCGCCACGGGTCTGTCAATCCCAAAGACGCCCCAATACTCTACAGGATACGTCATGAGGGCGTCAATTTCGAGAACAGCCACTCTCTCTTTCCAACCTTCACCACCGCCAACGCCTCGGTCATAGCCACCGGACACTATCTGGGGGACACCGGGGACTTCAGCAACACCATCTACGCCGGTTTTCCGGTTCCGGGCGCCGGATACAGCGTGTTTCCTTTCCTGGAGAGCGACCCTGTGCTCGCTGACATGGACCAGCGGTACTCGGGGAATTATCTGAACGAAGAGACACTGCTCGCTGCTGCCCGGAGGGCCGGCTACAGCACGGCGGCGGTCGGCAAGCTGGGACCAACGCTGATACAGGACGTAACCCAGGGCAATCGCAGGGATGGCAGGGTGCCTCCTCCACGGACCATCGTCGTAGACGACAGCACGGGGCATGAAGGTGGCGTGCCCCTTTCCTCCCCAGCCCGACGTGCACTCAGGCGGGCGGGCCTTCCGCTCTCTGCTCCGGGACGCGGGGCCAACGGCGATCCGGGCGACTACGACACGCCCGGCACGAAGGTGCCCAACACCGCCCAGCAACGCTACTTCGTGGCTGCGACGACCCGGGCGATCCTGCCTCTCTTCAAGCGGCGGGGTAGGCCGTTCGTGATCGTCTACTGGTCGCGTGATCCCGATGGTACCCAGCACAATCAAGGCGACAGCCTCAACCGGATCAGCCCCGGGATAAACGGCCCGACATCCAGGGCTGCCGTCAGAGACGCAGACCATAACTTGCAGCGGATCCTCGACGCACTCCGTAAGCAGGGGCTCGCCCGGAGCACGGACGTCATGGTCACCTCGGACCACGGTTTCTCCACGATAAGCCGCTCGGTTGTCGGTCGCGGGGGCGGACGGGTGAAGGATTATGCTTCTTCGCTACTCTATCCCGACGTGAGGAAAGGCTTTCTCCCTCCGGGCTTTCTCGCCATAGACCTCGCGCACAGGTTCAGGATGCCTCTCTACGACCCGGACCAGGCCAGCTCTGCCCTCGGAGGAAAGATCATAACCTACGGTCGGGTGCGTCCCGCACTCGGCGATCATCCCGAGTTTGGGAACGGGCTCATCGGGGGGACCGGACGCGCCGTCGGAGGTAGGGTCGACGCCCGGTTCATGGTCGCAGCGAACGGTGGTTCTGACCTGATCTACGTTCAGTACAGGGACCGGTTGCTTTTGCGCAGGATGGTCGACTTCCTGAGCCGGCAGGACTACGTGAGCGGCCTCTTCGTCAACGAGCGGGTCTTCGGGCGGGTGCCCGGTGCGCTGCCGCTCGGAGCGATAGGGCTCCAGGGGGCGGCACTCACCCCGACGCCTTCGATCGTGGTCAACTTCAGGAGCTTCCTCGCCGGCGGCCGGCCAGATTATCTGGGACAGGTGGAGATCGCGGACACCACCCTGCAGCAGGGGCAGGGTATGCACGGCTCTTTCGGGCGAGCCGATACCTACAACAACATGGAAGCCATAGGGCCCGATTTTCGGCGGGGGTATGTGGACCGCCTGCCCGTCTCCAATGCTGATGTCGTCCCCACCGCAGCCCGGATTCTCGGCCTCGATCTCCCGAGCGGGGACGGATCCCTCACCGGCCGGGTGATGCAGGAGGCCTTCCGGGAGCGTGTGACCCACGCCCCGTACCGGGTCGTGAGGAGGGTTCTGAGGTCCTCCCCGGCTGTGAACGGCGAGAGGACGGTGCTCCGTTACCAGAGGCTGGGGCGCGTCCGCTACTTCGATGTGGCTGGTTTCCCAGGGAGGACTGTGGGGTTGAGATAGTCATTCAAGGGGTGAAAGGGAGATCAACCGCGGTCTTCCCGCAGCCTTCTGGTAAGCTCTGCGCAGATGGAGGCGCAGGCGAGGTGATGTTTGGATGTGTGGGAGATACACGCTCAAGACGCCGGTCGAGACGTTGGTCAGAAGATTCGACCTCTCCGGTCCACTGCCCGGTCTATCACCGAGCTACAACATAGCGCCGTCCCGCAAGGTGGCTGCAGTGGTGCTGCAGGAGGGTCAGAGACGGCTCGAGATGCTGCGGTGGGGGCTCGTTCCTTCCTGGGCCGATGATCCAGGGATAGGAAACCGTATGATCAACGCCCGCGCGGAGAGCGTTGCGGAGAAGCCCTCCTATCGCGGCGCTTTCAGGAGCCGCCGTTGCCTCATCCTCGCGGATGGCTTCTACGAGTGGAAGAGAGAGAACAACGGCAGGCAGCCCTACCACATAAGGATGCGCGACGGCTCCCCGTTTGCCTTCGCCGGGCTGTGGGAGTCTTGGAGCGGCAGAGAGGGCGAGATCCGTTCCTGCACCATCATAACCACCGACCCGAACGATCTCCTCGCTCCGATCCATAACCGCATGCCGGTGATACTGGACCCGCAAGACTACGACCTGTGGCTCGATATTTCCGTGCGCGACCCCGAAGTGCTTCTGCCGCTGCTGGCACCGTATGAGGGTGCGAATCTCGAGGCCTACCCGGTGAGCCGGCTGGTTAACAGCCCGACGAACGACGACCCCGCCTGCGTGGAGCCGGTAGGGTAGGGTGATGGGTGGGTTCGTAGAGGCTGTCTACGTGGCCCCGCGCGGCAGCGCCCCGATGCGGCGTCTGGCGGAGGTCCGGGCGATGGCTGGCCGGGGGCTAGCCGGGGACCGCTATTGCGAGGGAAACGGCTACTGGAGCCGTTTCCCGGGCGGCGTTTGCGAGGTCACCCTGATCGAGGCTGAGGCCCTGGAAGAGATAGAGCGTGAGTTTGAGATCTCCGTCATGGGGGGCGAGCATCGTCGTAACATCGTGACCCGCGGTATCAGGCTCCTGGATCTCCGTCGTCGACGCTTCCGGGTGGGGGAGGTGCTGCTCGAGTACGACCGCACACGGCCACCGTGCCGCCACGTGCAGGAGCTCACCGAACCAGGCATGACCCGCGCCTTGCGCAGCCGCGGTGGCATCGGTGCCCGCATCCTGGAGGGCGGCGTGATCCGGCAGGGTGATGTCGTAATCCCCCTCTAACCTCCGCGACTGAGCCTCAGGGAGGCCAACATAAGGAAGAGGGCTGTCACCAGCATCGGGAGTACGATGCCGTAGGCGGCTGATATGCCGGTGTGATCGGAGATGGCGCCGAGGGCGAAAGGGGCGAGCAGGATCGCTCCGCTGGCTCCCAGGGATAGACGCGCGGTCGTCCGATCGGATTCACCGGGGACGGAGGAGACGCCCGCCGAGACCGAAAGTGGATATACGCTGCCCATTCCGAGTCCGGTTATGGCCAGACCGGCTAGTGTGGCGGGCCTGCTCCCCGAGAGCCAGAAGAGTGGAAAGCCCGCGAGCGCCACCGTCAGGGTGATCATGAGCAGGGCCACCACCGGCAGGAAGCGCGCCAGAGCACTTCCGAGGAGCCTTCCGGCTAGCATAGCCGCGGGGAATACACTCAGAGCCTCCGCCGCCCCCGCGCTGGAGAGTCCGAGCCCGGCTTTCAGGAACGTTGCTCCCCAGTAGGTTATGCACCACTCGATGGCCACGCCCAGGGAGAGTACCCCCCAACAGGCCCAGAAACGGATTGGTAGGCGGGATCTGCGCTCCCCCGATCGGCGGTGGACCGCACCCCGTTCCCGCGGCGCCCTCAGCCGGACGCCGGGTGAGAGCAGGACCAGGGCGAGGAGCGGGGGCAGGAACGCCGCCCGCCAGCCGAGTCCCGCGGCTGAGAACACCCCGACCGAGAGCGAGGCGGCTATCGCGCAGGCACTGGCCGCGGCGTTCGACTCGGTAAGCGCGACCGCCCCGTTGACGGGACCGTGACTGTCGGAAAGTATGGCCTGGGTCGTGATCAGGAGCAGAGACCCTGAAGTCCCCATCAGGAGGGCCCCGAGTATCGTTCCCGCGGTGGCGGGGCTCGACGCCAGAAGGATGGCACCGACCGCCATCCCCGCTCCGCCGCCCCAGAGGCTTGCCCGGCGCCCCCACCACCCGATCGCACGCTCACCGAGCAGACCGATCAGCACCCCACCAGAGGCGAAGGCGCTGAAGTGCAGGCTGGCCACCGTGTAGCTGAAACCGCGCTCGGTTTTCAGGAACGGCATGATGGGGCCGAGGGAGGTTTCGAGGTAGGCAAAGTATCCCACGAGGGCGTAGACGACCCACGTCAACCGGTTCCTGACGAAGCCACTCTCCGCCCCTGTCTCTTCTTTCCCTTCTTGGTGTCTTTCCACGGCGTTAGTGTAGCCTTATATGGATATGGAAGGAGATATCGCTGCGCGTTCTTTGCCCTGCGCATCAGGGAACTCCGGACGTGTGGAAAGGAGGACGATGGGAGCGAGAGGTCTTACACACGTGAGCGTCGGAGCGTGCGACCTGGATGCTTCATCGCGGTTCTACCGGGAGCTCTTCGGTATGGAGGAGATCCCCTCCCCCAACTTCCCATTACCGGTGCGCTGGCTACGGCTGGGCGATCTCCAGCTGCACCTCTTCCAGACCGACGATCCGCCCCCTCGCGCCTATCACTTCGGGATAGACGTGGACGACTTCGAGAAGGTCTACGAGAGGTCGCGCGAGCTGGGTGTACGGGTGGAAGAAGGCTACTACTCGAAGGTCTACGAACTGCCGGATGGCGCCGTTCAGCTCTACCTGCGCGACCCTGCGGGCAATCTGGTCGAGGTGAACCACCCAGACTCCTCCTCCCTCGATCACTCGGTCGTCTCCGATCTCCAGCCACTGCCAGCTCCCCAGACCAGAAGCACAGCCTCCGCTCGACTCTATCAGGCACGAAGCGGCAGACCGGACGGCCCCAGTCTGAAGGGATGACTCGCCACCTCTGATCCATTTGCCAGCTACAGCACAACATGTTATCGTGCAAAGACGCTGCAACTTCGGCCCAGAGTCGGCGCGGCCGCATCCCGGGCCGGGAGTTCGGATAGGAAGGAGCGCTTTGTCGCAGGCGGAGTTGAGGAGGGAGGTGCTCGAGATCGTCCACAGGATGGACGGGTTGGGGTTCACGGCGGGCACCTTCGGAAGCGTCAGCGCCAGAGTCTCGGCGAGCTCCATGCTGATCACCCCGGATGGGGACGGGCGGGAGGAGAGCCTCCTGCTCGCAGATTACCGGGGCGAGGTGTTGGAGGGAGACCTGGCACCTCCCGCCGAGGTACTCGTGCACGCCCGCGTCTATCTCGCGCTGCCCGCCGTCGAAGCCGTGGTCTGCGCTCAGCCACCGTATGCCACGGTGCTGGCGTGCCTCGGGTGGGAGATCCCCCCGCTGCATCCCATGCTCACGATCCTCTCGGAGGACGGTCACGTGCCGGTCACGCGGCGCGCTCCCTACGGAACGGAGCAGTTCGCCCTCAGCGTGGAGGGGGAGCTCTCTGAAGGGCGGCGGGCGTGCCTGGTGCGGAGCAGCGGGGCGGTCGTCCTGGGGGAGCATCCAGAGGATGCCCTCTCGAACCTCTTCCTGCTGGAAGAAGCCTCCAGGCTGTACTATCGCGCCATGCTCGCTGGGGAGCCAGAGATCCTCGGGCAGGATGAGATCCTGGAGGCGGCGAGGAGGATCACCGCGGCCCCCAGGATCGGTGGGGGACCCTCGCCCGGCCTGGACACCGCCGATCCGCCGCTCTGCTAGACTTCATCCGCACGCGTTCGCATAGATGGAGGGTAGTTTCGTGCGAGAGGAGCTTTCGGAGTGGTAGAGAGACAGACCACCGTGGGGCCGGCCGAGGGGTTGCACGCCAGACCCGCGGCCCGGTTCGTCAGGACCGCCCGGCAGTTCGTCTCCGACATAAAAGTCATAAAGGACGGCAAGGAGGCCAACGCCAAGAGCCCGCTCTCGCTCATGACGCTCGCCGCGAAGAAAGGACATCAGATCACCATACGAGCCGAAGGCGCGGACGAGCAGGCGGCCGTGGACGCTCTGGTCGAACTGATCTCCCGCGAGGAAGAGTAAGGGCGAGAGGCGCCGGAGGGCGTCCGGCACGTGGTGCCGGACGTACCTGGGGCCTGCATTGGAGGAGCCGGTGGGTAACGAATTCGACCCGGAGAGGGTTGCTCTGGTCGTGAACACCCGCTCGCGAGATGGCGAGCGGGCTTTCTTCAGGGCGCTGGAGGTGTTGGAGGAGATGGGCCTCAGGGTGGAGAAGACCCACCCACTGCAAGACCCCGCTCGTCTGCCCGAGACGGTGCGCGAGCTGGTCGAGGAGGGGTGCGAGCTGCTCATCCTGGGCGGCGGCGACGGTACGGTCAGCTCGGTCGTGGACTTTCTGGCCGGCAGGGAGACCGTGCTCGGGCTGCTGCCTCTCGGGACCGCGAACGACTTCGCCCGCACCCTTGAGATTCCTGCCGACATGGAGGATGCCTGCAGGGTCATTGTGCACGGGGAGGTGGTCGATGTGGACCTCGGGGTCGCCGGTGACGACTACTTCGTCAACGTCGCCTCGGTCGGGATGGGAGTCGAGGTGACGAGGGCGCTCTCTCCGCAGCTCAAGAAGCGGACCGGGGCCCTGGCCTACCCGATCGCCGCGATACGGGCGTTCCTGCGCCACGAGCCGTTCTCCGCCCGGCTCACCTTCCCCGGCGGGGACCACGAACCCGTCGAGCTGGAGCGGCTCCTTCAGGTGGCGGTGGGCAACGGGAGGTTCTATGGTGGTGGGCTCGTCGTCGCCCCCGACTCCGAAATAGACGACGAGACCCTGGACGTCTACGCCATCGAGATGACGCGGCACCGGAACCTGATCGGAATAGCCAGGTACCTCAGGAGCGGGGACTTCATCCGCGAGGAGGGGGTCAGCCACTTCAAGACTACGGAGGTTCACCTCGAGACCTACCCCGTCCAGCGGATAAACATCGACGGTGAGATAGGTCCCTCAACCCCCGAGATCTTCCGGGTGGAGCGCAACGCGCTCAACGTCCTCGTGCCTCCGGGAACGGATGCGGCCCGGCGCGACCGCTAGGAACCTCCCGGCGAGAGTTCCTTCTCCAGGACGCTCACCGATTCCTGGTCCTCGAGTGCGGTAGTATCGCCGCGTACCCGGCCGTCGACGATGAGCTCGCGCAGGAGCCGGCGCATGATCTTGCCGCTCCTCGTCTTCGGGAGCGCGCTCACGACGTGGATGGCCGCCGGGCGCGCGATCGGCCCCACGTGATCGACGACCTGTCGCTCGAGCTCCTCCTCGATGCCTTCCTTCGGTTCGGCTCCCGCGCGCAGCAGCACGAAGGCGACCGGCACCGTCCCCTTCGTCGGGTCCGGGACGCCGATGACCGCGGCTTCGGCCACGTCGGGGTGGTTCAGCAGGGCGGCCTCTATCTCCATCGTCCCGAGCCGGTGACCGCTGACGTTTATGACGTCGTCGACCCTCCCGGTGACCCAGTAGTGGCCGTCCTCGTCCACCACGCAGGCGTCCGCCGAAAAGTAGCGTCCCGGGAAGCGTTTGAAGTAGGTGTTGAGGTAGCGCTGGTGGTCACCCCACACCGTACGGGCCAGGCACGGGAATGGTCTGGTGATCGTCAGGTAGCCCTGGGTGCCGGGCGGGACCGGCTCCCCGCGCTCGTCGACGATCTCGGCGGTATAGCCGGGGAGCGCCGGGCCGCAGGAGCCGGGCTTCGCACCGCTTGTCCCGACGAGCGCCGAGGTCCAGCCCGTGCCTGTCTCGGTCTGCCCGTAGGTGTTGTTGACGAAGACGTGTCCCCGCCCGACGACCTGGTGGACCCAGTGCCAGGTCTCGGGGTCTATCGGCTCGCCGACGAGCGAGACGAGGTCGAGGGCTGAGAGGTCGCGGCCCTCGAGCCACCGCTCCCCGGCGCCGCGCAGCATGCGCAGGGCGGTCGGGGCGGTGAAGATCTTGCTCACCCGGTAGCGCTCGGCGACCTCGTAGATGCGGCCGGGGTCCGGGTGGTTGAGCGCCCCCTCGTAGACGACCATCGTCACCCCGTGCGCGAGCCCGCCGACGAGCGACCAGATCGGGAAGGTCAGCCACCCGACGTCCGCCGTACACCAGTAGACGTCGTCTTCCTGCGGGTTCATGGACCACTTGACGTCGGCGTAGGTCCCTACCAGGAACCCGAGCCCGGAGTGTACGACACCCTTGGGCCTGGACTCGGTGCCGCTGGTGTAGATGATGAAGCCGGGCTCGTTCGCCTCGATGGGCTCCGGCGGGCACCAGCGGGATGCGGTGCGCAAAAGATCGGGGTAGAGGTGGTCCCGTCCGGAGACGAGCGCCACCTCCGCGCCCGCGCGCGGCACGACGACGACGGCCTCGATAGAGTCGACGCCCTCCGCCGCCTCGTCCAGCGTCCGCTTGAGCGGCACCTCGCGCCCGCGCCGGGAGGTGGCGTCCGCGACGATGACGGCCTTCGGGCGCGAGTCCTCCAGACGCTGGCGCACGGCGTCGGTGGAGAATCCGGCGAAGATGATGTTGTAGAGCGCCCCGATGCGGTAGCAGGCGTGGACGCTCG
Source organism: Rubrobacter calidifluminis (assembly GCF_028617075.1). NCBI lineage: Bacteria > Bacillati > Actinomycetota > Rubrobacteria > Rubrobacterales > Rubrobacteraceae > Rubrobacter > Rubrobacter calidifluminis. The sequence continues at coordinate 55,212 of NZ_JAQKGV010000013.1, forward strand.
CGAAGACCTCCGGGATGTTGCCCATGTAGATCGCGACGACGTCCCCCCGCCCGACCCCGAGGTCCTTCAGGGCGTTCGCGAGCCGGTTGACCTCGTCGTGGAGCTGCTGGTAGGTCCAGACCTCCCGCCGGCCGTCCTCCGATTCCCACAGGAGCGCCGCCTTGTTCTTGCGGCCGAGCTTCAGGTGACGGTCGAGGCAGTTGTGGCTCACGTTGGAGGTCGCACCGACGAAGTAGCGGAACTCCGGGAGCTCACCCTGCCTGACGGTGTCCCAGCTCGTGAACCACTCGAGCTCCGAGGCGATGCGAGCCCAGTACGCGTCCGGGTCCCTGCGCGCCCACTCGATGAACTCTCCGGCCTCCCCGGCGTCCCTGAAGGGGCTCTGAGCCTTCAGGGTTTCGTTCGGCGGGTAGAGCCTGGCCTCAGCTACGCCCCGGATCTCGTACGCCCCGTCCGCTTCTGGCATGGTATCCCTTTCCCTCTCTTTTCTTCCGGCGCCCATGTTACATCCCCCCCGGAAGCTGTCAACGAAGGTTCCAATCTCCTACCCGCTCTTTTCAGGTTTGGAGGGCCACCAGAACCTCTTCCCGGCGTCCATCACGATCGCCGGTACCAGGACCGAGCGTACCACCAGGGTGTCCAGCAGCACCCCGAAGGCGACGATGAACCCGATCTCGGTGAGCACGACGAGCGGGAGCACCCCGAGCACCGAGAAGGTCGCGGCGAGCACGATCCCGGCGGAGGTGATGACCCCGCCGGTGACGGCGAGCGCCCGGAGCATGCCCTCCCGGGTGCCGTGTCGCCCGGCCTCCTCACGCGCCCGGGCGACGAGGAAGATGTTGTAGTCCACCCCGAGCGCGACGAGGAAGACGAACGCCAGGAGCGGCAGCGAGGGGTCTATCCCCGGAAAGCCGAAGAGGGACTCGAAGACGACCACGCTCACCCCGAGCGCCGCGGCGAACGAGAGGATCACCGTGGCTATGAGGATTACGGGGGCGACGACCGAGCGCAGCAGGAGGCCGAGTATTACGAGCACGACGAGCAGGACGAGCGGCACGATCACCTCGCTGTCCCGCGCGGCTGCCTGCCGGGTATCGAGTTGCTGGGCGGTCGTGCCGCCGACGTAGGCCTCGACCCCGTTTATCTTGCCGAGTTTCTCCCGCAGCTCCTTTACCGCTCCGAAGGATTTTTGCGAGTAGGGCCCGGACGCGAGCGTGACGTCGAAGCGGGCGACGCCGCCTCTCTTCTCTATCGGCCCGATCCGCGAGATGTCCCCGACCTTCCGCGCCGCCTCACGCACCTCCCGTGCCCTGTCCGCCGGGCGCACCACGACGGTCGCCGGGGCGCTCGCACCCGCAGGGTAGCTCTTTGCCAGAAGCTTCTGACCCTCTACAGAGTCGACTTTGCCCCGGAAGCCCTGCTGCGGGGTGAGGCCGGTGTCTAACCTGACGAGCCCGAACGCGAGGATCGCGAGCACGACGGCGGTCGTCACCCACACGAACCTCTTCCTCGCGGAGATTGTGCGCCCGAGCCTGAAGAACACCCCCGCCTCTTCGCGCGAGGGTGTCCCGTAGCGCGGGACGTACGGCCAGAAGACCCCCCGCCCGAGCACGAGCAGCAGCGCCGGCAGGGCCGTGAGCATCGCGAGCAGCGCCAGGAGCACCGCCGCGGCCCCGACCGGACCGAGCCCCCGGTTGTTGTTGAGTTCGGAGGCGAGCAGGCACAGAAGCCCTATCGTCACCGTGCCGGCGGAGGCGAGGATGGCCGGACCGGCCTGCCTGAGTGCGTAGGCCATGGCCTCGTGCCGGTCCTCGTGCCGGCGCAGCTCCTCCCGGTAGCGGGCGACGAGCAACAGCGCGTAGTCGGTCCCGGCGCCGAACAGGAGCACCGTGGCGAGCCCGGCCGTCTGCCCGCTGATGGTGACCCCTGCACCGGCCAGCCCGTAGTAGACGGCCTGTGAGACTCCCTCGGCGAGCCCGACCGAGACGAGCGGCAGAAGCCACAGAAACGGGCTGCGGTAGGTGAGGAGCAGGAGCGCCGCGACCACGAGCGCCGTCGCGAAGAGCAGCTTGGTGTCTATCCCCCCGAAGACCTCCACGAGATCGGAGGTGAACCCAGCCGGGCCGGTCACCGCGACCGCGAGCCCTCCGGTATCCTTCTCGACGGTCCGGCGGATTGCCGAGACCGCGTTCTGCAGCACCGACGGATCGTCGCTCGATGCTTTTACTGGTACGGTGAAGAGCAGCGCCTTGCCGTCCCTGGAGGGTACGGGCGGGGAGGGGGCTCCGATCCCCCTGGTGCCGAGCTTCGCCACCGCCTGGCGATCTTGCGTGACTTTCCTGTAGTCGGAGCGCGTCAGCCCATCCGCCCGGCGGAAGACGACCACCGCCGGTATCGGCTGGTTCTTCCCGAAGAATCGCTTCTGCAACTCCAGCGCCTGCGTCGACTGGGCACTCGCCGGCAGGAAGCTCGACTGGTCGTTCTTCTCCACCGAGGGGAGCCTGCCCCCGAAAGGCCCGGTGATGCCGGCCACGATCACCCAGACCGCCAGCACGAGCCACTTCGTCCGCCGTCCGGCGGCGAACGAGATCAGAGCCCCAAACCCTCCTCGTCCACCGCCCGACGTCGCACGCCCTCGAGGTCCCATGGCGCTCACCGGCCGAAGGGCGGCTCCGGCAGTGGCGCCGGGGTGCCGAAGAGGGGGTCGGGGTTGTACAGGGCCTGGTAAGCCGCGGTGGGCGTTGCGATGGAGAGCCAGATCAGGATCGGGACCTGTGAGGCCGCGAAGCGGCGGTCGACCCGAAGACCGAGGAGCGTGCTGCCGAGGGTGAGGGCGTGAAAGGCCGAGGTCCATCCGAGCGCGAGCAGGGGACTTCGCTTCCTGAAGTACGCCCAGGTGAAGGTGGCGTAGAGCGCCCAGCTCGCGCCCTGCAGGGCGAGCAGCGGACGGCGGTTGTGTGTGCCTTCGGGCAGGTTCAGGAGCCTGAGGTCGCCCCAGAGCTGGCTTATGTTGTTTATCGTCCAGGCCGGCCCGAAGACCCACCCGGGCGGGGCGAAGGGTGCCTGGCGCAGCTCCTCGTACTGCCGCCGCTCTCCGTCATCAGGGCGGGAGAGCGAGGCCGAGACCGCGTTCACCGCGAGCCCGAAGGCGGCGGCGTGGTACCAGCGGTAGCGTGCTGACCTCGGCGCCCGTCCCGGGGCGCTCCGCTCCGCGAGGCGCTCGTTTACGGGGTCGTCCGGCGGGGCCGGGGTGATCTCGAGGTACACCCGCGCCCCACTCCTCCCGAACAGCCGCTGCGCGCCGCGGAAGAGACGCATCTGAGCCCCGTACTTCTCCCTCAGGAGACGCTCGGGATGCGCGCTCTCCTCCGCCGCGAGCAGGCGGGCCACGCCCGCAACCTCCGGACCGAGCGGCCTCCCACGCCGGTCGCACGGCCCGACGATCACGCCCCCGTGGTTGCGGATCCTTTTTGCCTTCCCGCTTGCGCGCCCCGTGTATACGTAGAGTTTCTCCCCGTCCTTCGCGAACCACACCGGCGTCCGAACAGGCTCCCCGCTCCTCCGGAACGTCGTCAGGTTCATGTAGTCGTGCCCTTCCAGGATACTGAAGTGACCGCGCATGCCGTCGCTCATCTTCCAGACCGCCTTCCTCACTCCGTTTCCAGGGGTATTTTGCTCGATAAAAAAGAAAAATAAACATGGAGATATATTGCGGGTTCAGGTGGCTGCTGCTGTTAAACTCATGAATGGAGAGTGAGACGAGAGTGGAGGGGATGATGGACTTCGATCCGACACCTGAGCAGCGGGCCTGGAGGGAGAAGGCGCGGGAGTTTGCGGATGGGGTCGTAAAGCCGCGGGCGGCGGCGTTGGATCGGGAGGGGCGCTTCCCGTACGACATCGTCGGCCAGATGGCCGAGGAGGGGTTTCTCGGGCTGACGATACCCGAGGAGTACGGGGGGAGCGGGGGGGATTTCGTAGCGTACAACATGGTCCTGGAGGAGATCAGCCGGGCCGATACCTCGGTCGGGATCACGCTGGAGGCGCACATCTCGCTCGGCTGTTCCCCTTTCGTCGCCTACGGGACGAAGGAGCAGAAGGAGCACTATCTGGGTGAGGTCATCCAGGGCGGCCGGAGGCTCTGGGCGTTCGGGCTCACCGAGGAGGAGGCCGGGACCGACGCCGGCGGGACGAGGACGACCGCCAGGCTCGAGGATGGGCACTGGGTCGTAAACGGATCGAAGAAGTGGATCACCAACTCCGGCACCGACATCACCGGAGGCGTCACGATCATCGCCCGCACCGGGACCCGCGAGGACGGACGCCCGGAGCTCACCGCGATCATAGTGCCTCAGGACACACCCGGGTACACCCGCGGGCCTTCCTACGAGAAGACCGGCTGGCGCGCCGCCGACCAGCACCCCCTCTACTTCGAAGACTGCCGGGTCCCCGAGGAGAACACCCTGGGTGAACGCGGACGCGGATTTCGCCAGTTCCTCGCCACCCTCGACGGCGGGCGGGTCGCCGTCGGTGCCCTCTCCGTCGGGCTCGCGCAGGCCTGTTTCGATGAAGCGATACAAAGAGCCAGAGAGAGGAAGCAGTTCGGGCGTTCGATCTCCGAGTTTCAGGCCATCCAGTTCAAGCTCGCGGACATGGCGATGGAGATAGAGCTCGCCCGCAACATGGTTCTCAAGGCCGCCTGGCTCAAGGACCGGGGGCGGCCGTTCTCGCGCGAAGCCAGCATGGCCAAAGTCTTCGCCTCCGAGACGGCCAAAAGAGCCGCTGATCAGGCGGTCCAGATCTGGGGCGGCGAGGGCTTCATGGAGACGAGCGCCGTCGCCCGCTACTGGCGACAGGTCAAGATCAACGAGATCGGAGAGGGAACCTCCGAGATAAACCGGCAGATCATCGCCCGCAGCCTGCTGCGGGCGGAGGGTGTAGAGAGCGGGAAGGAGAGGATGGTCGCACAGTGAGTTTTTACGCCCTAAACCTCTTCGATCTGGCGGACAACGACCTCTATCTGCGGTACTCTCGTCGGTCGGTGGCGGCGGTGGAGAAACAGGGCGGGAAGGTCGTCGCGCTCGGGAAGCTCGACGGCGGGCTTGACGGCTCGGACGTCCGGCCGCGACGGGTCATGATCCTGGTCGAGTGGCCCTCGAAAGAGGCTTTCCAGGCGTTCCTCGACGATCCGGAGAACGAAGATCTGCACCCGCTGCGCGAGGGCGGGACCGAGAACTACCTCTGGTGGACCTACGAGAAGCTCGACGATCTGCGTCCCGTGTTCCGGGAGGCTCGCTCCGCGGGAGAGGAGCGGTGATCCACGAGGACTTCTTCGGGCGGCTCTCCTCCCGGATACCGCGCAGAACGTCCTACGAGGAGCTTCGCCGCTCGTTCGCGTGGGCCCTTCCGGAGACGTACAACATCGGGGTGGACGCCTGCGACCGGCACGCCTGGGATGCGGGCAGGATCGCCATAATCCACGACCGGGAGGACGGGACGGCCGAGAAGTGGACCTTCCGGGAGCTCAAGGAGGCCTCAGACCGGTTCGCGAACGCGCTCGGGGGGCTCGGGGTCGAGAGGGGGGAGAGGGTCGCGGTGCTGCTCTCGCAGAGGCCCGAGCTCGCCGTCGCCCACATCGCCGCCTACAAGATGGGCGCGGTCGCTGTGCCGCTCTTCGCGCTCTTCGGGGAGGACGCGCTGCGCTACCGCCTCGCCGACAGCGGGGCCAGGGTCGTCGTCACCGACGAGGCGCACCTCGAGGTCGCATCCGATTTGCGCCGGGAGCTCCCCGCCCTCGAGCACGTCGTGCTCGTCGACGGGGAGGGAGCCGGAGCGGAGCGCTTCGACGACCTCCTCGCGCGGGCCTCCCGCCGCTTCGAGCCGGTCGCGACCGCGCCGGATGATCCCGCGATCATCATCTACACCTCCGGGACCACGGGGCCGCCCAAAGGCGCCCTGCACGGGCACAGGATCCTCCCCGGGCACCTGCCGGGGGTGAGCCTGCCGCACGAGCTCGCCCCCCGGCCGGGGGACATGTTCTGGACGCCGGCGGACTGGGCCTGGATCGGGGGGCTCTTCGACGTTCTGTTCCCCGCGCTGCACTGGGGGCTCCCGGTGCTCTCCTGCCGGATGGGGCGTTTCGATCCCGAGCGAGCCTTCGACCTCATGGAACGCTGGGGGGTGAAGAACGTCTTCCTGCCGCCGACGGCGCTCAAGATGATGCGCGCCGTCGAGCATCCCCGCGAGCGGTGGGACATCGAGCTGGAGAGCCTCGCCTGCGGCGGGGAGCCGCTCGGGGAGGAGACCCTCGAGTGGGGACGTGAGGAGCTCGGCCTCACGATAAACGAGTTCTACGGGCAGACCGAGTGCAACCTCATCGTCTCCAACTGCTCCTCCGTGATGGAGGTGAAGCCCGGTTCGATGGGACGCGCCGTCCCCGGGCACGAGGTCGCCGTGATCGACGCGTGCGGGGACGTTCTCGGTCCCGGCGAGGTGGGGGAAGTCGCGGTGAGGCGCCCCGATCCGGCGATGATGATCGGCTACTGGAACAACGAGGAGGCGACGGAGGAGAAGTTCGCCGGCGGGTGGATGAAGACCGGAGATCTCGCCTCGATGGACGAGGAGGGTTACTTCCGCTTCGTCGGCCGGGAGGACGACGTGATCAACTCCTCCGGCTACCGGATCGGACCGACCGAGATCGAGGAGACACTCGTGCGCCACCCGCGGGTGTTGATGGCCGCGGCGGTCGGGAAACCGGACGAGGTGCGCGGGCAGGTGGTCAAGGCGTTCGTGGTGACCAGGGGCGGCGGGGGCGACGAGAGCCTGGCGGAGGAGCTGAAAGAGCTCGTGCGCGGGAAACTCGGGGCCCACGAGTACCCGCGCGAGGTGGAGTTCGTCTCCGAGCTGCCGCTCACCACCACCGGCAAGATCCGGCGCAACGTCCTGCGGGAGCGCGAGAGCGAGAAGAAGAGCGTGAGGTGAGATGGGAGAGCTGAAGAGTTTCGCGGATACGCAGACCGGGGAGTTCGAGGACAACCGGGGCGCCTTCGAGGCGCTCGTCGAAGAGCTGCACGCGAGGACCGCAGAGGTGCGCCGCGGCGGGAGCGAACGGGCCCGAAAGAGGCACACCGGGCGCGGCAAGCTGCTCGTACGCGAGCGCATCGAGCGGCTCCTCGACCCGGGGACGGCCTTTCTCGAGCTCTCTCCGCTCGCGGCCTGGGGGATGTACGGTGGGGAGGTCCCTTCGGCCGGGATCGTCACCGGTATCGGGCGGGTCGAGGGGACCGAGTGCGTCATCGTCGCCAACGACGCCACCGTCAAGGGCGGCACTTACTATCCCATGACGGTCAAGAAGCACCTGCGGGCGCAGGAGGTCGCCGGGCAGAACCACCTGCCGTGCATCTACCTGGTCGACTCCGGCGGGGCGTACCTGCCGATGCAGGACGAGGTCTTCCCCGACCGCGACCACTTCGGGCGCATCTTCTACAACCAGGCCAGGATGAGCGCGAAGGGGATCCCCCAGATCGCCGCCGTGATGGGCAGCTGCACCGCCGGTGGGGCCTACGTCCCGGCGATGAGCGACGAGGTCGTCATCGTGCGCGAACAGGGGACGATCTTCCTCGGCGGCCCTCCGCTGGTCAAGGCGGCGACCGGCGAGGAGGTCACAGCCGAGGAGCTCGGCGGGGGCGACGTCCACGCCCGCATCTCCGGCGTCGCCGACTACCTGGCCGAGAACGACGAGCACGCGCTCGCGCTGGTGCGTCAGATCGTCTCGAACCTCAACCGCAAGAAGAGCTTCCCGTGGGAGGTGGCGGACCCCGAGGAGCCTCTCTACGATCCACAGGAGCTCTACGGGATCGTCCCGCAGGACTACCGCAGGAGCTACGACGTCCGGGAGGTCATAGCCCGCATCGTCGACGCGAGCCGCTTCGACGAGTTCAAGCCGCTCTACGGCGAGACGCTGGTGTGCGGCTTCGCCCGTATCTTCGGCCACCCGGTCGGCATCCTCGCCAACAACGGCATCCTCTTCTCCGAGAGCGCGCTCAAAGGGGCGCACTTCATCGAGCTGTGCTCCTCGCGCCACGTCCCGCTCGTCTTCCTGCAGAACATAACCGGCTTCATGGTCGGGAAACAGTACGAGAATGGCGGGATCGCCAAGGACGGGGCCAAGCTGGTCATGGCCGTCGCCTGCGCCTCGGTGCCAAAGTTCACCGTGATCATCGGCGGCTCCTTCGGGGCGGGCAACTACGGGATGTGCGGCAGGGCCTACTCGCCGCGTTTTTTGTGGATGTGGCCCAACGCCCGCATCAGCGTGATGGGCGGCGAGCAGGCGGCGAACGTGCTCGCCACCGTGCGGGAGGACGGGCTGCGGCGCGAGGGCAGGACGATGACCGACGAGGAGCGCGAGGAGTTCCGCCGGCCCATCCTCGAGAAGTACGAGCGGGAGGGCAACCCCTACTACTCGACCGCCCGCCTCTGGGACGACGGCGTGATAGACCCCGCCGAGACCCGGACGTACCTCGGGCTCGGCCTCTCGGCCGCGGCGAACGCCCCCATCGGAGAGACGACCTTCGGCGTCTTCAGGATGTAGGCGATGCTGCGGGTGGAGTTCCTCGGGACGGGAGGTGCGATCACCACGCCGCGTCCCCTGTGCCGCTGCCGGGTGTGCGAGGAGGCGCGGAGGAGGGGCATCCCCTACAGCAGGATGGGCCCCGCGCTCTACCTGCACGGTCCCGACCTGCTCGTCGACACGCCCGAAGAGATAAAGCTCGAGCTCGAGCGCTCGCGCGTCGAGCGGGTGGGCCGCTGCATCTACTCCCACTGGCACCCGGACCACGTGATGGGCCGCCGCCTCTTCGAGACGATGAACCAGGACTGGCTCGGACGCCCGCCGGAGAGCGGGCTCACCGAGGTCTACCTGCCGGAGAAGGTCGCCCGCGACTTCCGCAGGTATCTGGGGAGCTGGGGGCACCTCTCCTTCCTCGAGGACGTCTACGGGGTGGTGCGGCTGATAGAGCTCGCGGAAGGTGAAAAAATCGAGACGAACGGGTTTCGCATCACCCCGATAGAGCTGGCGGAAGACGGGGTCTACGCCTTCCTGGTAGAGGGAGGGGAGCGCCGCGCCCTCGTCGCACCGGACGAGCTGAAGGGCTGGGACCCGCCTGAGCCGGTGCGGGGGGTAGACCTGGCGGTCTTGCCGAAGGGGCTCGCAGAGTTCGATCCTCTGACGGGAGAGCGGCACATCCCCGAGGGTCACCCGGTGCTCAAGATAGAGGCCACCTTCGAGGAGACGCTCGGCATCGTGCGCAGGCTCGGAGCGAGGCGCACCGTGCTCACCCACATCGAGGAGATGGACGGGCTCTCCTACGACGATCTGCTCGAGGTGGAGGAGAAGCTGCGTGGCGAGGGGATGAACCTCACCTTCGCCTACGATACCCTGCTCTTGGACGCCTGGGAGGAGGAAGATTGAAGACCTTGGGCTACGAGAACCTGCGGCTCGAGATAGACGGCGGGGTGCTGCGCGTCCTGCTCGACAGGCCGCGGGTGCACAACGCTCTGAACCCGGCACTGATCGGGGAGATTGCCTCCTGCTTCGAGGAGGCCGCACGGGACGATGCGGTGCGCGTCGTCGTGCTCTCCGGGGAGGGGAGATCCTTCTGCGCCGGGGCCGACGTGGGCTACATGCGCCAGACCGCCCGCTTCTCCCACGAGGAGAACGTAGAGGACGCGAGACGCCTCGCTGCGATGTACCGGGCGATAGACCGCTGCCCCAAACCGGTCGTCGGGCGCGTCTTCGGGGCCGTGGTCGGCGGCGGGTGCGGGCTCGTCGCCTCCTGCGACCTGGTCGTCGCGGCTGAGGATGCCTGGTTCGCCTTCACCGAGGTGAGGCTCGGGATCTCCCCGGCGACGATCGCCCCGTTCGTGGTGCGCAAGATCGGCATCTCCCACGCCAGGGAGCTCTTCCTGAGCGGCTCCCGCTTCGACGCGGGAAGGGCCCGGGAGATCGGGCTCGTGCACGAGGTGTCCTCCGCGGAGGCGCTCGACGAGGCGACGGAGCGGGCCGTCTCCCGGCTTCTCAAAGGGGGCCCCAGGGCCCTCGCGGCGACCAAGGAACTCCTGCGCGAGCTCGAGGAGCATCCGGAGGAGGCGACCGAGAGGATGGCGGGCTGGATCGCCCGGCTGCGCGGGGGAGAGGAGGGGCAGGAAGGGCTCGGTGCTTTCCTGGAGAAACGCGAGCCCGCGTGGAGGGAGGAGGTGAGCCGTTGAACCCGCCGTTCGATAAGCTGCTCGTCGCCAACCGGGGCGAGATCGCCGTGCGCGTCATCCGGGCCTGTCGGGAGCTCGGCATCAGGACCGTGGCGGTCTATTCGGAGGCCGATGCCGGCTCCCTGCACCGGCGGCTCGCCGACGAGTCGTACCCGATAGGCCCCGCTCCGGCGACCGAGAGCTACCTGAACATAGAACGCATCGCCGACGTGATCCGCAGAAGCGGCGCCGACGCCGTGCACCCGGGCTACGGCTTCCTCTCCGAGAACGCCGCCTTCGCCCGGGCGGTCGAGGAGGCGGGGGCGGTCTGGGTCGGGCCGCCGCCGGAGGCGATGGAGGCGATGGCCCTCAAGACCCGGGCGAAGGAGCTCGCGCAGCGGGCCGGGGTTCCGACGGTGCCGGGCTTCATGGACCCGGACGCCGACGACGAGAAACTCGCCGGGGCGGCCCGCGAGATCGGGTACCCCGTCCTGATCAAAGCCTCCGCCGGCGGCGGTGGGCGCGGGATGCGTGCCGTCGCGGACCCGAAGGAGTTCCCGGAGGCGGTGCAGAGCGCCCGCAGGGAGGCCGCCTCGGCTTTCGGGGACGGCTCGGTCTTCCTGGAGAAGCTCATAGAGCGCCCGCGGCACATCGAGGTGCAGGTGATCGGCGACAAGCACGGCAACGTCATCCACCTCTACGAGAGGGAGTGTTCGATCCAGCGCCGCCACCAGAAGATCGTCGAGGAGGCCCCCTCCCCGGCACTCGACGCGCAGAAGCGCGAGGAGGTCTGCGCCGCGGCCGTCCGGCTCGCCCGCGAGGCGGGTTACTACAACGCGGGCACCGTGGAGTTCCTCTTCGACGGGGAGAACTTCTACTTCCTGGAGGTGAACGCCCGGCTGCAGGTCGAGCACCCGGTGACCGAGTTCGTGACCGGGATGGACCTTCTGCACCTGCAGATCGCCGTCGCCGCCGGGGAGCGCCTCCCGGTCTCCCAGGAGGAGATCGCGCTGCGCGGCTCGGCGATAGAGGCCCGCGTCTACGCCGAGGACGAGGCCGGATTGCCCTCGGGGGGCGAGCTGCTCGCCTGCGAGCTTCCCGAAGGCCCGGGCATCCGCAACGACGCGGGGTTCGAGGCCGGGGACGTGGTGCCGCTCAACTACGACCCGATGCTCGCCAAGCTCATCGTCTGGGCTCCGGACCGCAGGCGGGCCGTGAGGAGGCTGCGCCGGGCGCTCGCGGACTACACGATCCTGGGTCCCGCCTCGAACCTGCCGCTGCTGAGGAGGATAGCCGCGGAGCCGGATTTCCTCTCCGGGGAGACCCACGTTTCCTTCCTGGAAGAACACGGGCTCACCGGTGCGCCCACCGGGCCGCGCCGGGTGCCCGGGGAGGCCGTCCTGCTCGCGGCCGCCGCCGAGACGTCTTCTTCTGGTGGCGTCGTCGATCCTTTCGATTCCGGTCCCTGGCGCGGCGGGGGCTGGGAGCTGCGCTACCTGCTCGAAGGGGAGGAGCGCAGGGTCGGGGTGCGGCGTGCCGCGGGTGGGGCGCTGCGGGTCGAGTCGGACGGGAAGGTGAGCCTCCTGGAGGAGGTGCGCGTCGCTGATGGACGCATCAGCGCATCCTGTGACGGGAAGATCCTTGGGGGCAGCTTCGCGCATGACGGCGGCGTGCTCTTCGTCTCCCTGGAGGGGGAGAGCTACCGGTTCGTACGGCCGGAACCGCTCCGGGCGGACGGCGGGGGCGGGACCGGCGCTTCCGGACGTACCAGCCTCACCGCCCCGATGCCGGGCACGGTGATCAAGGTGTTCGCCGCCGAGGGCGAAGAGGTCGTTGAAGGGCAGCCGCTGCTGGTGCTCGAGGCGATGAAGACCGAGCAGACGGTCTCCGCCCCGTACGTCGGCAGGGTGAAGAGGATCCCATTCTCTGAGGGAGACGTCGTTCCGGGGGGAGCCGTGCTGGCGGAGATAGAACAGGAAGGGGGGTGAGCCTGGGCGGGGGCTGGTATGCTTGAAGAGAGCCGCCCGGATGCGCCGGATGGTCGGCGAGGAGGCGGAGGTTGCCAGTTCGGGCTAATCTCCGGCGGGCCGGGGTGTGGGTTGCCCGGCGAAGTGCGCATCCTCGGCTTCATCCTCTGTCCCGGGCACGCCAGCAGGCTGTACCTCGAGGACAGGATAGCCTCCCTGCGGGCGGTGATGCTGCAGCTCGGGTTGTGCATCGAGGCCGGGGAGCGAGGGAAGCTCTCCGGGACCGAGACCGCGCGACTCAGGGCGCGGCGCGAGCGGGCGCGCGCCCGCCTCGAGGCTGCCGAGAAGGCGCGCAGGGGTCTGGAGATGGATCGTGATCCCGAGAGCCGTTGAAGAAGGGGTGAGGGCGTATTGGGAGTTCCGGAAGAGAAGATACGGATTCTCTCCCTCACGGACATACTCGAACCTCTCTCCCGCCATGAGGTCGAGGAGCTCGGACGCCGGCTGCCGGACATGGAACTGTCGCCCGGGGAGCTGCTCTACGCCCCCGGCCAGAAGAGCGAGATCCTCTTCATCCTCCTCCGGGGGAGGGTGAGGATATACAAAATGGTCGGCAGCCGCGAGCTGACGCTTGCGGTGCTCGGGGCCGGCACGGTCTTCGGTGAGATGTCGCTCACCGCCCAGCGTATGCACGACTCGTTCGCCGAGGCCACCGAGCCCTCTGAGGTGAGCCTGCTCGGCGTCGAGGACTTCAAGGAGCTCGTCCTCTCCCACCCCGAGGTGGGCCTCCGTGTGGTCGAGCTTCTGGGGGAGAGGCTCCGGGTGCAGGAGGAACGCCTCGCGGAAATCGCCCTCAAAGCCGTACCTGCCCGGCTCGCGAGCCTGATCCTGCGACTCGTGGAAGCGGAGGGGGTGGTGAAGGGCGGTGTCTACGAGGTTGACACCCCCTACACACATCGGGAGCTGGCCACGATGATCGGGGCGAACCGGGAGGCGGTCACCAAAGCGCTCGGCGGTCTGCGCCGGGCCGGGATGATCGAGGTGCGCAGGCGCCGCATCCGGGTGAAGGACGTCGAGGCCCTGGAGTTGGTCGCCGGGCGCGTCCCACAGGATTTTCCATGAATGGTGCCCAAGGATACTTACCCCTCTCCCGCGCTGCTGCAGAATAGCCGAATCCATGTCAGAGTTCGTACGAGATGGGATTCGGGCGGGGCGCAGTGGGGAGCTGCCGGGTTGTGGTTCTTACTGGCTGCTCTTCTCCGGTGGCGCTGGCACGCCCCCGATCTCTCTGGAAGGCGGGACCCTGCCGGTCTTTAGCACCGCCGGGGAGGCGATCTGCTTCGCGCTCGTCGAGGGGCTACAACCCGGCTGGATTCCCAGGGGAGTACCGGCGGAGGAGCTGCGGTTGCAGCTCCTGGAGGGCTCGCTCGGCAGCTTCACCAGGTTCGCACTGGATCCCTGGCCGGGGAGTGCCTCTGACGGAACGATAGCGCTCGTGAGCATCGAACGGGAAGCTTTCCTTGGGGGAAGAATATGATATTCGTCTCGTTGTATCCCCGGATACGTGAATAATGGAAGTCCAGGTGCATAATATAAAAAGCGCCGACCCCCTTGGAGTTTGCGTCGTCGCAACGCCCGAGCCGGCGCGTCCGGCGCCCCGCAACCGTAGGTCCTGAGGCGGGGTGCCGGACCTCTCCGGTGTGTCGGATGAGATGGTACGAGGTACGGTCATGAGTCTTCCGCGACTTCGTCGCTGCGAGGGTTATCTGAACCTCGATGGAACCCTCAGGGACGCGGTGGAGTTGCTCGATCTCGCGCTCGTCAGGACGCGGGCCTCGTACGGCCGGGACGAACGGCTAAAGGAAGAGGTAGCCGGCATCCTGCTCGACGCGCGAGAGAGGCTGCTCGCCGTCGCGGGAGGGGGGACTGCGAACGGAACGGACGGCCGCATCGCGAAGGCCGGCGTTGACAGAGAGAGGGTGCCTGCGGGGAGTTGATCCGGCGCCTCCTCTTTGCTAGCTTGCCCGTGAGGGCGAGTGGCGGAGAGGAGGACCGGTACACATGGTGAGCACGAAGCCTTCGGTCGGTCAGGTGGAGGAGATCGGAGGCCGCTTCGGGCTGCATCTGGAGAGGGAGGATGCGGCCTCTTTCGCGGCGTTGATGGAGGCGACGCTCTCCACATCGTACCGCAGGCTCGACGAGCTGGCCGAGCCCGTACCCCGGGTGAAGTATCCCAGGAGCGGCGGCTACCGTCCCGACCCCGCGGAGAACCCTCTCGGGGCCTGGTACTACAGGTGCTCGATAAAAGGCGTCGGGAGCGGTCTCCTCTATGGAAAGCGCCTTGCGATAAAGGACAACGTCTGCGTCGCCGGGGTGCCGATGATGAACGGATCGGCCACGCTCGAGGGGTACGTCCCCGAGTTCGACGCGACCATCGTCACCCGCATCCTGGACGCCGGGGGTGAGATAGCGGGCAAGGCCGTCTGCGAGCACCTTTGCTTCTCCGGGGGGAGCCACACCTCGGACACGGGGCCCGTGCGAAACCCCCACGACCACGCTCGCTCGGCGGGCGGTTCGTCGAGCGGGAGCGCGGCGCTGGTCGCCGCCGGAGAGGTGGACATGGCGATCGGCGGGGACCAGGGAGGCTCTATACGAATCCCCTCCTGCTGGTGCGGGACCTACGGCCTCAAGCCCACCTACGGGCTGGTCCCCTACACCGGGATCTTCCCGATAGAGCTCACTCTCGACCACACCGGCCCCATCGCCGCCAGCGTCCACGACGTGGCGTTGCTCCTCGCGGTGGTCGCCGGGGAGGACGGGCTCGACCCGCGCCAGAGGAACGTGCGGGTCGGGGACTATCTGGGAGCTCTGGAGAGGGGCGTGGAGGGCCTGCGGGTGGGCGTCGTCGAGGAGGGGTTCGGCCTACCCGGCCTCTCCGAGGAAGACGTGGACGAGACGGTGCGGAGCGCGGCGCAGAGGTTCAGCGAGCTCGGGGCGGAGGTGCGCCGGATCTCCATCCCGATGCACCGCGACGGGATCCACGTCTGGAACGGGATCGCCATCGAGGGAGCGACCGAGCTCATGGTAAAGGGCAACGCGCTCGGCACCAACTGGTCCGGTCACTACCCGACCTCGCTGCTCGAGGTCTACGGGCGGGGCAGGCGGTTGCTTGCGGACGAACTCTCCGAGACCGTCAAGCTCACGATGCTCCTCGGTGAGTACGTGCGCGAGCGCTACGGAGGGCGCTACTACGCGAGGGCGCAGAACCTGGCGCGCAGGCTCAGGGCCGCCTACGACGCGGCGCTCGGGGAGGTGGACCTGCTCCTGATGCCGACGCTCCCGATGAAGGCGACGGAGATACCCGCCCCGGATGCCCCGCGCGAGGAGATCATAGCCCGGGGACTCGAGATGATCCCGAACACCGCCCCCTTCGACGTGAGCTGGCACCCGGCGATGAACGTTCCCTGCGGGGTTTCGGAGGGGTTGCCCGTGGGCATGATGCTCGTAGGCCGGAGGTGGGACGAGGAGACCGTGCTGCGCGCCGCGCGGGCGTTCGAGAAGAGCGGGGCCTACACGCCCCCCTCGCTCTAGACGGAGCCCGGTGCGATCCCCTTGAAGCGCCGCATGTTCTCGGTGATCGCGACCTCCGTCGGCAGCCGCTCCACGCTGGAGGCCCCGAAGAAGCCGACGACCCCGCTGGTGTTCTCGAGCACGTAGGCCGCATCCTCGGGGGTGGCGATCGGGCCGCCGTGGCAGAGGACGAGCACCTCCTCGTTCACCTCCTTCGCCGCGTCGTGCATCGCCTGCACCCTGCGGGCTGCCTCCTCGATCGAGAGCGCGGTCTTCGCCCCGATCGTCCCGGAGGTGGTGAGCCCCATGTGAGGGACCAAAACGTCCGCCCCGGCGGCGGCCATCCTGCGCGCCTCATCTTCGTCGAAGACGTAGGGCGCGGTCAGGAGGTCGAGTTCGTGGGCCTCCCGGATCATCTCGATCTCGAGCTCGAAACCCATCCCGGTCTCTTCCAGGTTCTGCCGGAAGTTGCCGTCGAAAAGCCCGACGGTGGGGAAGTTCTGCACCCCGGAGAAACCCATCTCCCTGAGCTGCTTCAGGAAGTTGGGCATGAGCCTGAACGGGTCGGTGCCGCAGACCCCCGCGAGGACCGGCGTGTCCTTCACCACCGGCAGCACCTCGGAGGCCATCTCGACGACTATCGCGTTGGCGTCCCCGTAGGGCAGAAGCCCGGCGAGCGAACCGCGCCCGGCCATCCGGTAACGCCCGGAGTTGTAGATGATGATCAGGTCCGCCCCGCCCGCCTCGGCGCACTTGGCCGAGAGTCCGGTGCCGGCCCCGGCCCCTATGATGGGCCTGCCGCGCTCGACCTCTTTCCGCAGCCGTGCGAGCGCCTCTTCTCTTTTCATCTCGTCTCCTCCTGCTCTTCATTCCTCCACGACCTGTAATTTTGGTCCAGCTTCTTGGCCATCTCTCGCGCGAAGGCGGGGTCGTTTATGTTGGCCTCGCTCTCGACGACCTCGACGTTCCCGGAGAGGTTCTCCAGCAGGGCCTCGAAGAGCGCCCCGTCGGCCTCGGGGTCGTGGAAGGGCTGCCCCTCGCGGTCGATGGCGGAGAGTCCGCCGCGCGGCACGAACAGGGTCGTCGGGCCCCGCGCGGCGCTCAGCTTGCGGGCGATCGTCCTGCCGAGCTCGGCGCACTCTTCGGGGGTCGTGCGCATCAGGGTGACCGTGGGGTTGTGCTCGTGGAGCCTCCTGTTCCGGAAGCGCTCCGGCACCGTCTCCCTGGGCCCGAAGTTGACCATGTCCAGGGCGCCCAGAGAGACGACCTGCGGCAGCCCGAGCTCGCCCGCCGCCTGCAGCCGGTCGGGGCCCGCGGAGAGCACCCCGCCGACTAGCTCGTCGGCGAGCTCGGTCGTCGTCAGGTCCAGCACACCGGTGATGAAGCCGTCGCGCATCAGGGCCTCCATCGAGCGCCCGCCGGTCCCGGTGGCGTGGAAGACCAGAACCTCGTAGCCCAGCTCCTCGAGCCGCTCCCGGGCCGCCTCGACCGCGGGCGTCGTCACCCCGAACATCGTCGCCCCGACGAGCGGGCGGTCTTCGCCGGCCCCCTGCGGAGCTTCCGCTCGGGCCATGCCCGCCGCCGCAGCCGCGGCGTTGGTGAGTATGCGGGCGGAGAGGCGGTTGATCCCGGAGATGTCCACGACCGAGTACATCATCGTTACGTCCGACGCCCCGACGTAGGGGCGGGTGTCGCCGGAGGCCATCGTGGAGACCATGATCTTCGGTACGCCCACCGGCAGGCTTCGCATCGCACCCGTCACGAGCGAGGTGCCTCCGGAGCCTCCGAGCCCGAGCACCGCGTCGAGCCGCCCCTCATCGTGGAGCCTGTGCACGATCTCTCCGGCCCCGCGCGACATCGTCCCGACGGCCGCGCCGCGGTCTCCCGCCCCCACCAGTACCTCTATGCTGGTCCCGGCGGCCCGTGCCACCTCCTCGCGGGGAATGTCCGGGGTCGCCTTCGGCTCGCCGAGCACCCCGGCGTCCACCAGGATCACATCCACCCCGAGCTCCCGCAGCCGCTCGCTCAGGAAAGCGTACTCCTCGCCCTTGGTGTCCAGCGTCCCCACGAGAACCACCGTCGCCATCCATCCTCCTCTCCCCGCTGTACGGTTGGTATCAGTATATCCCCGGGGGGTGACGATCCTCTGTTTCGTTGAACGATGGGTCAGTATCCTGTGATATAAGTTCAGGGGGTGGTTCCGGGTGAGAGGAGTGGATCCGATGCGCCACATAGAAGTCGTGGAGGTAGGGCCGCGCGACGGGCTGCAGAACGAGAAGACCGTGCTACGCCCGCAGATACGCGCCGAGCTATGCGAGCGGCTGGTCTCCGCCGGCGTGCGGCGGATAGAGGCGGCGAGCTTCGTCAACGAGGAGCTGGTACCGCAGATGGCCGGGGCCGAGGATGTCTTCTCCTCGCTGGTGCGGGAGCCCGGCGTGCTCTACTGCGGGCTCGTTCTGAACGAGCGTGGTTACGAGCGAGCGCTCGGTGCGGGTGTCGACGAGGTACGTTACGCCCTGCCGGTGACCGAATCTTTCGCCAGGCGCAACCAGAACACCACCGTCGAGGAGGCGCTCGACCTCGCGCTCCACCTGGTGGAGCGGGCCCGGCTCGACGGGGTGAGGGTCTCGGTAACCCTCTCCGTGGCCTTCGGGTGTCCTTTCGAGGGCAGCGTGCCGCAGGAGAAGGTCGTGGAGCTCGCGCGCGAGGTGGCAGCCGCCGGGCCGGACGAACTGGTGCTCGCCGACACCATAGGCGTCGCCGCGCCCGCGCAGGTGAGGGCTCTGATCGGGGAGGTCCTGGACCTCTGCCCCGTCGTCGGGTGCCACTTCCACAACACCCGCAACACCGGGTACGCCAACGCGCTGGCCGCGGTGGAGGCCGGGGTCTCGGTGCTCGATTCCTCGATCGGGGGCGTCGGCGGCTGCCCGTTCGCGCCGGGCGCGACCGGCAACATAGCCACCGAGGACCTCGCGTACCTCCTGGAGAGGATGGGGTACGAGACCGGCCTGGACCTCGAGCGTCTGATCTCCTGTGCCGGCTGGCTCTCGGTGCACCTGGGCAGGGAGCTTCCCGGGCAGCTCTACAGAGCCGGTGCCTTCGTCCGGGCCGCGGGGTAGACTCCCGTGCCGGACGTTCTGGTCGTCGGCTCGATAAACCAGGACTTCGTGCTCCGGGTCGAGCGCCGGCCGCAACCCGGGGAGACGGTCACTGGCGCCGAGCTCTCCCTGCACGGTGGGGGCAAGGGTGCCAACCAGGCCGCAGCCGCTGCCCTGCTCGGCGCGCGGGTCGCCTTCCTCGGCCGCGTGGGCGACGACGCCTTCGGGAAGGAGCTCGTCCGGGAGCTGGGGGAGACCGGGGTTGACACGAGCCTGGTCTCTTCCGCGGAGGGCGTTCACACCGGCACGGCGTTCATAACCGTCACCCCGGACGGGGAGAACGCCATCACGGTGGCCCCCGGTGCGAACCGTGCCCTGAGCCCCACCGATGTGGACCTGGCCTGGCGACGTCTCGGCGGGCTCTCGGTCGTCGTCTGCCAGATGGAGATACCCCTCGCCTGCGTCGAGCAGGCGGCCCGCCTCGCCCGGAAGAGCGGGGCCAGGTTCGTGCTCAACCTGGCCCCGCCGTCCCGTATCCCGGAAGACCTGCTGCGCTCGACCGATATCCTCGTCGTCAACGAGCACGAGGTGGCCTTCCTGCTCGGTCGGGAGGTCGAGGGCGTCGGAGGGGCTTCGCGGGCGACCGGAGAACTCCTCGCCCGCGGTCCCGGCTCCGCGGTGGTGACGCTCGGCGCCTCGGGGGCGGTCGTGGCCGCCCCCGGTGATGTACGCCACGTCCCTGCCCCCCGGGTGGAGGCGGTGGATACCACCGCGGCCGGCGACGCCTTCGTCGGGGCGCTCGCTGCCCGCTTGGCCGCCGGCGCGGACCTTGCGGGGGCGGTCTCCCACGCGGTTGCCGCGGGGGCCATCACCGTCACCCGCGCCGGAGCGAGAAGCTCGCTACCTTCGGCCGCCGAGGTGGGATCGCTCGTTCCCGACGTTTAGCACTCAGCAGGAAGAGTCTTCCGGCTTCGGGTTGGAGAGCCCGAAGAGCGGGCGCAGCCTCGTCCCGAGATAGGTTCCGGCGAGCGCCATCACCAGCCACAACCACCCGTGCAGGCTGAAGGAGGCAACCCCACCGAAGTACGCCCCGATGTTGCACCCGTAGGCGATCCTGGCTCCATAGCCCATCAGGATGCCCCCGACGATGGCAGCGGCCGCCGCCTTCAATGGAACGCGCCGCTGGATGGCGAAGGTGCCGCCCGCCGCGGCGGCGGCCATCGCCCCGAGTATGATCCCGAAGTCCATCACCGAGGTCACGTCGGAGAGGACGGGCGCATGCAGCGCGGCTGCCTTATCTCCGGACCAGTAGCTCCAGGATCCCACGTCGACTCCGACCGCCTGCGCTGCCTTCGACCCCCACAGGGCGAACGCGCTGGTTATCCCCCAGGGCTTGCCGCTGAGCATAAGGGTCGCGGCGTTGAGCACCGCGAGAGCCAGCGCCCCGGCCCACAGCGGCCACGTCCCGCGCACGGTGCGGGCCAGGCCGCTTGCGTGCGGTCGCGGAGCATACTTGGGGGACTGCTTCCTGCGTTCGACGGCGCGGCTTACCACAACAATCGCGGCCACGATGGCGAGCTGGATGACCACCGCACCGGCGTATCCGAAGCGGGTGTCGGCGAGAGAGATGGTCCTCCAGTTGAATGCCTCCTGGGTCCAGAAGCCCCAGTTCCAGGCCCCGAGCACCGAGCCGACGACGAACCCGAAAAGGGTCAGGACGATCCGGGTCTCACCGCCCCCGACCGTGTACAGGGAACCCGAGGCACACGCTCCGCCCAGCTGCATCCCGACCCCGAACATGAAAGCCCCGACCGCCACGCTGAGCCCGAGCGGATAGACGTACCCGCTCGGATGGATCCCGCCGACGCCGATCCCGTAGGCCAGAATCGGGGCGAAGAGCAGGCTCGCCGCCGCGATCATCAGCATGTGTGCCCGCAGGCCCGCTCCCTGCCCGACCGTCACGAGTTGCCTGAACGCGGATGTGAAGCCGAACCTCGCGTGGTAGAGCGCCACCCCGAGCAGCAGCGCGATCGCATAGAGGGCGAGCATCCTCGTCTCACCGACCCGCTCGACGCCGTAACCGAGCGCCGCGGCCACGACCACAGCCCCGGCGAGAACCCCGAAGCGGACCCGCGGTAGCCCCCCGGCTTCAGGGCTTCCCGGGCCGCCCGAAACTCTCCTTTCGACCTTCTGCATCGCTTTTTAAAACCCCCTTCGCCGAAAAACACTACATGATATATCGGGATTGGACCACGGCATCTTGGTCTGTCAAGCATCCGGGTATCCGGGAGGGGTAGTGAAGGAGAGAAGGTCTTCACACCCCGGCGGGGCGAAGAGGGTGCGGGCTTCAGCGGCGCTTTCTGCGGCGCAGGCCGCTCACCCGGGCGTCGTAGCCGCGCACCGCGTCCACGAACGCCCCCGGCCCTTCCGCGGGGGAGGGTGTGGGTCTCAGGGAGGGGTAGGTTCCCTCGTGGTAGACGAGCGGGCCTTTGCGCACGTCGCCGAGCCGCACCTCCACGACGCGCCCCAGGAAGAGGTCGTGGTCGCCTCCGGGGTAGACCGCTTCTATCTCGCACTCTATCGCGGCGAGCGCCCCGGCTGCCAGGGGAGCGCCGGTCGATCCGTAACCGCCGCCGAGTGAGTTCACGGCCTGAAGCCCACTCGATCTCTCCGGGGAGGCGAACAGCCTCGAGAGGCCCTCCTGGTCGTCGGCCAGGAGGTTCAGGGCGTAGTAGCCCTCCTCCTGCAGACGGTCGTGGATCCTGGCCTGCCGGTTCACGCTCACCAGCATGAGGGGAGGGTCGAGGGAGACCGAGATCACCGCGTTCGCCGTCATCCCTTCGGCCCGCTCTCCGCGGCCGGTGGTGAGTACGGTGACGCCCGTGGGGAAGTGGCGCATCGCCTCACGCAGCGAGGAACCCTCCGGGGGAAGGATCTCCCAGAGCGGGTCTTCTCTCTTCCTGCTTCCAGGATCGTTTCCCTGGGACAATGGCTCTCCGATCTTCGTCTGCTGTTTCGAGGCTACCGCGCGCTTCCGTCCTCCGCAAGAGGAGTTCGCCCGGGGGACTCACCGTACCACCACAGCGCGACCGTCTCCGGGTCCGAGCCGTACCAGCGTCCCAGGCCCACGTGGTGGAAGACGCCATCGAGCATTATCCTCTCTGAACCGGGCAGGAAGGCGCAGGAGACGGGGATCACTCCGTCCCCGCTGACCCGACCATCGTGGGTCACACGCTCGTAGCGCCGGCGCGCCCGGAAGGATTTCGAGCCGTCGACCGCGACCCCGACGACGGAGACGTAGTCTATGCCTGCGGTTTTGTGCAGCGCTCCCGGGAAGAGCCGGTTGATCTCCGCGATCGTCGCTAGGCCCCTCCTGTCGGCCACCACGTGCGGGCAGCCCAGCGTGACGAGGCGCGACACTCGCCGGTGACCCGAGTAGCGCCTGCCGCCATAGGGTTGGTCACCTCCGATGTAGACCCTGCAGGCTATGCCCCCGGCCGAGTGGCCGACGAGGGCGACCCTCTCCGCCCCGGTCTCCAGCAAGGCCCGATCTACCGTCCTGCCGATCGCGAAGACCAGCTGGCCAAAGCCCCGGAACGCTCCCATGATCCAGTCGAGCGGCGTCATCGGTACCACGTAGACCGGGGCGCCGGAGACCTCCCGGAGCGCACGGGCCAGGGACGTGTACCGCCACGGCCACGACATGAACCCACCTACGACGACTATCGGATCTCTCGACATACCCTGTTGAGTATATACGCTCAGACGGTTGACTCTCTAGACGCGCAGCACCGGCCGCAGCCCGTCCAGGACGAACTGCACGGCCAGCGCCGCGAGCAGCACCCCGAGTATCCGCGAGATCACGTCCGAACCAGTCTCGCCGAACAGGCGCATCACCCTTGGCGCCAGCAGCAGCGATCCGAGTACCAGCAAGAGCACGAACGCGAGCACGCCGAGAAAGACAGCGGTCTCCACCGGACTGCTACCGCCCGTGTAGAGCAGGACGGTAGTTATCGCTCCCGGCCCGGCGATGAGGGGTATGGCGAGGGGGAAGACCGAGATATCGCTCTTTACCACCGGGCCTTCCTGGTTCTGGGTTTGGGATGGGTGCCCCAGGGGATGCCCGAAGACCATGTCGAGCGCGGTCAGGAAAAGAAGGATGCCCCCGGCTATCCTGAAGGCCGGCATACCTATCCCCAGCGCTGCGAGAAGCCCGTCTCCTATGAACGCGAAGACGAAGAGTATGGCTGCACCCAGGAGGGTGCCCCGCACGGCCGCCTCCCGCTTGTAGCCACTGGGGGAACCCCGGGTGAGGGCGGCGAAGACCGGGGCGAGGCCGAGCGGGTCGACCACCACCAGCAGCGTCACGAAGGAGTTGAAGATCAGCGCAAGCATACCGGGGCGATTATATCCCCGATCCTGCCGCTCTCCAGTGTCTCAGGAGACCCTGCCCGCCTCGCCCTTGCCGAAGCGTACCCCGCGTGCCTCGCCGCCGAGCGCCGTCACCACCGCCACCCCGATTAGGACGGGAATCGTGACCGCCAGGAGACCGAGCGCGTAGTTGCCCCCTGTGCTGCTGGCGATCGCCGATTGCAGCGGCAGGTTGAGCGCGGCCAGGAGGTTCCCGAGCTGGTAGGTGACGCCAGGGAAGAAACCCCGGATCTCGTCGTAGGACATCTCGGTGAGGTGCGCCGGGATCACGCCCCAGGCCCCCTGCACCACGAACTGCATCAGGAAGGCCCCAGCCGCGAGGAACCCGGGCGAGGAGGAGAGAGCGAAGAGGGGTACTATCGGAATTCCGACGAGCGCCGAGGCGATGATCGCCCGCCTCCTGCCGATGCGCTCGGAGAGCGAGCCCACCACGATGCCGCCGATTATCGCTCCGACGTTGTAGATGACGGCGACGAGTACGGCCATATCGGAAGAGAACCCGTGTTGCTCCTCGAGGAAGGTGGGGTAGATGTCCTGGGTGCCGTGGCTCATGAAGTTGAAGAAGCCCATCAGGATTACCAGGTAGACGAACCGCCGAAGCACCGTCCGGTTGAACACCACCTCGCTGAGGCTGGTTCTGGTCTGGCGCATCCTCTCCTGGGTCTGCTCCCAGGCTTCGGACTCTCCCACCCGCGCACGGATGAACAGGACCAGCAGCGCCGGGAGTGCCCCGATGAAGAACAGCCAGTGCCAGCTCAGCCCCAGCAGCTGGGTCACCAGATAGAACATCAGAGCGGCGAGCAGGTACCCGAAGGCGTAGCCCTCCTGCAGCACGCCCGAGAAGAACCCCCGCTTCTCGGGCGGTATCTTCTCCAACGCGAGCGAGGCTCCGATGCCCCATTCTCCACCCATACCGATGCCGTAGAGGGTCCTCAGGACCAGAAGCATCGTCAGGGAATTGGAGAACCCCGTGAGGAACTCGACGATGGTGTAGAAGAGTACGTCCGCCATCAGAGGGAGGCGTCTGCCGAACCTGTCGGCGAGCAGCCCGAAGAAAAGAGCCCCGAAGGGCCGGGCGACGAGCGTGAGCGTCGTGGCGAACGCCACCTGCGTGACGCTGGCCCCGAAGGAGCTCGCAACCTCGGAGAGCACGAAGATGAGCAGGAAGTAATCGAACGCATCCATGGTCCAGCCGAGAAAGGCTGCTATGAACGCGTTGCGCTGGTCCGTGGTGAGCCCTCTAGCCTGTGAGAACAAACCGTGCCTCGGAACGGATGCCATCGGAAACTACCCTCCCTGGAAAAGCTGGCCCGCGAAAAACCTCTCCCTGCAAGGAAATCCCCGGGGAATACGAGAACTATATTCCTCTACGGACGGGTGGTCAACGCCCGGCCCCCTCGCTCACCCCCGCCTCTTCGGGCCACCGCCCGAAGTGTTCCACGTAGCGGTACAGACGGTCGAGCGGCAGGAGCGGGATGTCGTACCTCCGTGCGAGCCTCTCTATCCAGGCGGCCCGCCTCCCCGCCGGATCGTACCTTTCGGGGTGGCCGAGCTTGCCGAGCGCGAGGGGCTTCGCGTACTGTGCCCTCCAGTAGTGTCTGCCGTGGTAGACGCGTCCCCACCCCAGATACACGCAGAAGTAGGTGTCCCTGAACCTCTCCCCGATCTCGTTGTAGGCGTAGATGCCGCACACGCACTCGCGCGCCGGTGAGGTGTGGGGCGTGAGGAGCACCGCCGCCTCTTCGGGGACGAGCGCCGGCATGAGCGGGCGCAGGGCGCTCAGGAGCCTCTCCAGCGGGTATGGGCGGCAGGTGGCCACCGCCGCCTCGCCGGGGGCTATCGCACCCTGACCACGCCCGAGCCTCAACTCCGGCTCGGCGTGGGACCGCGGGACCCCGACGTGTCGGACGCCGAGGACGGGTATCCTGGAGGTCATCGCCGGGTTCGCCTCAGGAGGCGTCCTTCTGCGGTTCCTCCTCGGGCTGTTGCTCCGGCTCGGGGAGCAGGATGGTCCCCGGCTCCTCCTCCGGCTCTATGTTTTCCTCGCGTTCTCGCTCCTTCTGCTTCATCTTTCCTTCCTTTCCGCCTCCTCCACTTCAGGATAACGCCGCCGGGCTCCACGTGCCGACCAGCGAGCGTGCCCGGTGCGCGAGCTCCTCTTCGAGGGGGGACCGCAGCGCGCCGTAGCGCCGTTCGACCTCCCGCACGAGGGCCCGGCTCACCTCCGCGGCGCCCACGGGGAGATCTCCGATGCTTCCCGGCCTGAAGGGGAGGCCGAGCGCCCCGTAGAAGGCTTCCAGGACCGGGACGAGCTCCCGCGTGCGCTCGACCAGGATCAGCGCCTCCACCCGCGCGGCGTGCCGGGTCACCCTCTGGGCCAGACCCGCGACCTTCTTGCCGCCCGGGTCCCCTACCCTGACGGAGTATTCGCCGGGGCAGAACGCCCCCTCGACCTCACCGGTCTCCGCCGCGATCCCGAGGCGACGCAGCGCGCCGACGATGAGGGAGGAGAGCTCCGCGTAGCGTTCGTAGAGCCCGCTGCGCAGGTCTTCCACGGCGTACGTGATCGAGAAGGAGAGCGTCCCCTCGTTCGCGGCGACGGCCCCGCCCCCGGAGTTGCGCACGAGCGTGGGGAACCCCAGAGCCGATGCGGTCTTGACGGCCGCGGCGAAACCTTCCCTGCGGGCCTCGGGACGGGTGGCGGCGACGAAGGGACCGGAGGACCAGAGGAGGGCCGTCGGAGGGCGTCTTCCTGCGCCCACATCTTCGAGGATTGCCTGCTGCAGCCCAAACCCTTCTTCCGGGGTTTCGAGCCGACCGGCGGCGATGATCTCCATCCTGCTCCTCTCTCCTTCCGGTGCTCCGGCTCTTTGCTGAAGGTTGCGTTCTCCTCCGGTGCTAAGATAGCAGCCTGTGACGATGCGGAGGATCACAGCGGAGCCGTCGTGAAGGTCGTGGCGCTCGCAGGGGGGGTCGGCGGGGCGAAGCTCGCCTCGGGCTTGCAGGCGGTTCTCACCCCGGGAGAGCTCACCGTCGTGGTCAACACCGCCGACGACTTCTGGCTGTGGGGCCTTCGCATCTGCCCGGACCTCGACACCGTGATGTACACCCTCGCCGGGATCGCCAACCCCGAAACCGGCTGGGGCGTGATGGACGATACGTTCTTTGCGCTGGGCATGCTCTCCCGGTACGGGGAGGACGCCTGGTTCAGGGTCGGTGATAGAGACCTCGCGACCCACGTGCTGCGCACGAGCCTGCTGCGCGAAGGGGAGAGGCTCACGCAGGTGACCGCCCGCCTCGCTGCCGCGCTCGGCGTGCCCGGCCGGATCCTGCCGATGTGCGACGAGCCGGTCTCGACGCTGCTCTACACGCCCGCCGGGAAGCTCGAGTTCCAGGAGTACTTCGTCCGACGCGCCCAAAAGGACGAGGTGCTCGGGGTGGAGCTGCGCGGCATCGGGGAGGCCCGGGCGAGCCGGGAGGTGGAGGATGCAATCTCGGCGGCGGACGCTGTCGTGATATGCCCTTCCAACCCGGTGGTGAGCATCGGGCCCATCCTTTCCGTACCAGGTATGCGTCGGGCCCTCGCGGAGAGCGGTGCGCCGAAGGCGGCCGTGAGCCCGCTCGTCGGGGGCCGGGCGCTCAAGGGGCCCGCCGACAGGATGATGTCCTCGCTGGGCAGGGAGGCCTCGGCCCTCGGCGTCGCGCGGGAGTACGAGGGGGTGGTGGGGGGGATGGTGGTAGACCGGGCCGACGAGAGGGAGCGGGCCGGTATAGAAGATCTCGGGATGGAGGTTCTCGTCACGGATGCCGTGATGCGCTCGGAGGAGGACCGCGCGAGGCTTGCCGGGGAGGTGCTCGACTTCTGCGGGAGTTTGGGCGCGTGATGCGGCCCTTCGCCGCGGTACCCGTCAAGGATCTTCGCGAAACGAAGAGCCGGCTCGGTGGCGTGTTGCCGGCGGAGAAGCGTGCCGCCCTGACGCTGAGGACTCTGCGGCGGGTTCTCGGCGCCCTGCGAGGGGCTGAGATCGGGTCGGTCTGCGTCGTGAGCCCGGACGAGGGGGTGCTCGGGGTCGCAGGGGAAGAGGGTGCCCACCCCCTGCACCAGAGGAGCGCGGGCCTGAACCCGGCGCTCGAGGAGGCGCGGGCGTGGGCGCTCTCCGGGGACGCCGGTTCCCTGCTCGTGCTCCCCTCCGATCTCCCCCTGTTGCAGCCGGACGATGTCGGGGTTTTGCTCCGATCCGCCGGGAGGGCTCCGGTCGTGATCGCCCCGGACCGCGCGCGCACCGGCACCAACGCACTGTTGCTCCGCCCTCCGGATGCCATGCCGTTCGCGTTCGGGGAGGGGAGCTTCGCCCGGCATATTCGTCTCGCGCGGGGGAGGGGGCTTGCCGTAGAGGTCTGCGAGCGCCCGAACCTCTCCTTCGACCTCGACACCGCGGCGGATCTGGAGCGGCTGGTCTCTTGAGCGGCATCTCCGTAATCCCGGTAGAAGGGCTCCCGGAGATCCAACCCGGCGACGATCTCGCCGCCCTGCTCTGCGCGGCCGTACGAGACGAGATCGCGCCGGGGGACATCCTCGTCGTAACCCACAAGGTGGTGAGCAAGGCCGAGGGACGGCTGCTCGACCTGCGCACCGTCGAGCCCTCGCCACTGGCGAAGAGCTTCGCCGCCGAACACGGCAAAGACCCCCGCCAGATCGAGGCGGTCCTGCGCGAGAGCCGGCGCATCGTCCGGATGGACCGCGGGCTCATCATCTCCGAGACCCGCCACGGCTTCGTCTGCGCCAACGCCGGGGTCGACGCCTCGAACGTCCCCGGAGAGGAAGTCGTATGCCTGCTCCCCCTCGACCCCGATGCCTCCGCCGCCCGGATCCGTCACCGGATCGCCCGGCTCACCGCCATCGACGTCCCGGTCATCGTCTCGGATTCCTTCGGGCGGCCCTGGAGGAACGGCATAACCAACGTCGCCATCGGCCTCTCCGGGATGAAGCCCTTCTCGGACTACCGGGGCCACCGCGACCCCTACGGCTACGAACTCTCCGCAAGCGTCCTCGCCTCCGCCGACGAGATCGCCGCCGCCGCCGAGCTCGTGATGGGGAAGACCGCCGCCGTGCCCGCAGCCCTGGTGCGCGGCTTCCCGTACACGCCGGGCGAAGGCGCCGCCTCCGAGATGGTCATGGACCCCGGCAGAGACCTCTTCAGATAGAAATTTTTCGAATCCGACAAAATTTATCGTGTTTTTTATTGACGGCCGGGGGTTCGTAGCCTAGTATTTTTCGCGTGAGATACGGAGCCGAAGAGCGGAGCACTCCTCTGGTGGCTGGGGGGCCGGGTTTGCGGCGAATGCGCGGGCGATGTAGCGTTCGCGGCTGAGACCGCATCGCTCCGGTAAGTTTCTTTCAATCGACACCCAAGCACTGCCTTTGTAGGGAGGATTTCTATGCCTGAAGCGAGGGTATCCAAACAGACGAGCCCGGTTTTGGACCGTGAGGAGCTGTTGCGGGAGGGGGGCGAACTCGAAGGCGAGAGTCCTCAGCGGGTGCTGCGCTGGGCTGCCGAGAGGTTTGGTGAGAGGCTTGCGCTATCGGTGTCTTTCGGTGGGGCCGAGGGGATCGTACTTCTGGACATGCTCTCCAGGATCACGGAGTCTGCCACGGTCTTCACGCTGGATACCGGCTTTCTCTTCGAGGAGACCGTCAGGTTCAGGGAGGAGACGATGTCGCGCTATCCCTCTCTGCGCCTGGAGGTGGTGAGGCCCGAGCTCTCCGTGGAGGAGCAGGTCGCGCGCTACGGGGAGAGGATGAGGAGCTGTTCGCCGGACCTCTGCTGCCAGATAAGGAAGGTCGAGCCGCAGAAGAGGTTCCTCGAGAACTACGACGCGTGGGTCAGCGGGATAAGGCGGGATCAGACGCCTTTCAGGGCCGACACCCCGGTGGTGGGGTGGGACGAGTTCTTCGGGGTGGTGAAGATCTCGCCGCTCGCGGCCTGGAGCCGGGATGACGTGATGCGGTACGTCGAGGAGCGAGATCTGCCGCTCAACCCGCTTCTTAGCAGGGGTTACAGGAGCATAGGGTGTGCTCCGCAGACCCGTCCCGTCTACGAGGGTGAGGATGAGCGGGCGGGCAGGTGGCCCGGGATGGAGAAGACCGAGTGCGGGATACACATCGTCAACGGGAAGGTGCGCCGTGCGGATTCTTAGGGAGAACGAGAGGCTCAACAACGTCGAGCGGTGGAAGCTCGAGCGCCACCCGCTCGACGTGCGTGAGGCCGTGCTCGAGGTCTACTCGAAGAAGGGCGTCGAGGCCATAGATGAGATCCCCGGCGAACACGAGCGCCTGAAGTGGGTCGGGATCTACCCGCAGAACCAGGGCGGCAACAACTTCATGCAGCGCATAAAGGTGCCCGGGGGCAGGCTCACGCCCGAGCAGGCGAAGGTCATAGGGCGCATAGCGCAGGATTTCGCCACGGGGCCTGAACCGAACCCCTACTTCGGGAACAATTTCCTGGATATAACCACCCGCCAGGACATCCAGATGCACTGGCTCCAGATAGAAGAGATCCCCGAGATCTGGCGCCGTCTGGAGGAGGTGGGGATGACCACCGTGCAGGCGTGCGGGGACTCGGCGCGCAACGTGGTCTGCTGCCCGGTCTCCGGTCTCGACCGGGAGGAAGCGTTCGACGCCTACCCGGTCGCGCGGGCGATAACCGACTTCTTCGTCGGGAACCGGGAGTATGCCAACCTGCCGCGCAAGTTCAAGATGAGCGTGACCGGCTGCGTCGAGGACTGCGCGCAGGCTGAGATCAACGACATCGGGATGGTCCCGGCGCGCCTGGAGGACGGCACGCTCGGGTTCAACGTGCGTGTCGGAGGAGGGCTCGGGGACGGGCCGAGGATGGCCACCGACATAGACGTGTTCGTCAGGCCCGAGGAGGCGGTCGAGGTGGCGCGCGGCATCGCCCAGCTCTTCGGGGAGCTCGGCAACCGCGAGAACCGCTGGACCTGCCGGATGCGCTACCTGGTGCAGGAGCTCGGCCCCGAGCGCTTCCGGGAGGAGCTCGAGGAGCGGGTATCGATCGGACTGCTCCCCGCCGGGGAGGAGCTGACGAAGAGATACCGGGGCGACCACCTGGGCGTGCACGAGCAGAAGGACGGGCGCTACTACGTCGGGCTCAACGTCGTCGTGGGACGGATGAGGGGGGAGGATCTCGAGGAGGCCGGGCGGCTCGCGGAGGAATACGGGAGGGATATCCGGCTCGCCAACGACCAGAACCTCATCATCACCGGCGTACCTGAGGAGAGGCTGGATGAGCTTCTGCGCGAGAAGCTCCTGGAGCGCTACTCCCCGAACCCCAAGCCCTTCGAGCGCGGGGTCGTCGCCTGCACCGGGAGCGAGTTCTGCCGGTTCGCGATCGTGGAGACCAAGATCCGGGCCGTCGAGTGGGCGCACGAGATGGATCGACGCTTCGGCGATGGGGTCGGGCAGGACGTGGTCCGGATGCACTTCTCAGGGTGCGCGGCCTCCTGCGCCCAGCCCCAGATCGCGGACATCGGCTTCCGGGGTGAGACGGCGAAGACGGAGGACGGTATCGTCGAGGGGGTGGACATCGGCCTCGGCGGCTCCCTCGGGGCGGATGCAGCCTTCATAGACTGGGTCGAAGGGGCCCGGCCGGTGGACGGGGTGCCGGACGCACTCGAGCGTCTGCTGCGGCGCTTCCAGCAGGAGCGGCGCGAGGGCGAGCGCTTCCACCAGTGGGCCCGCAGGAAACCCAACGCCGAGCTCAGGGCGATCATCCGGGAGGAGGCTGGCTGAAAGGATGGCCGGGTTCGACATCCGGGAGATGATGAACGACATCGAGGAGGCTCCCGGGAAGGTCTGGTTCTGGGATCTTGAAAAGGCGGTCATAGATGCCGACCGCTGCGTGCAGTGCGGGGCGTGCGTGGCCGCCTGCCCCTCGGATTCCATCGGTATCGCGGAGGATGATCTGCCCAGGCTGGTCAAGATGTGCACCGGCTGCTCGCTGTGCTGGGACTTCTGCCCCCGCGGCGGGATGCGCCACGAGGCGACCTGGAAGATAACCGGTGCTGATGACGGCATCGACGGGCTCGGGCGCATCGAAGAGAGCTACACCGCCCGGCTCAGGGAGGACGTCCCCGGCGTGCAGGACGGCGGGGTGGTCACCGCGATCCTCACCTCGCTTCTCGAGGCCGGCGAAATAGACGGGGTGCTCCTCGCGCGCGAGAGCGAGACCGAACCCTGGAAGGGGGAGACGTTTCTCGCCCGCACCCCGGAGGAGGTCCGCGAGTGTGCCGGCAGCTTCTACAACCAGACGCTCGCGCTCGGGCACCTTGACTTCAAGGGTTATGATCTTCCGCCCAACCCGAGGATAGCCGTCGTCGGAACCCCGTGCGAGATAGAGGGCATAAAGGCCATGCAGGCCAGGCCCTGGAACTGGGGGTCCTCGCGGGTCGAGGCCGTCGTGCTGACGATAGCGCTCTTGTGCACCAAGAGCTTCAACTACGAGAAGCTCATGCTGCAGGAGATAAGCGAGGAACGCGGCATAGACCTCGACGAGGTGGGGCGGGTCGATGTGATCCGGGGCAAGCTCATCCTGCAGGACCACGCGGGTGAGACGATCCTCGAGGAGTCCATAAAGCACTTCCACGGCGCGGCGCTCAAAGGCTGCGACGAGTGCGCCGACTTCATGGGGCGTGCCGCCGATATCTCCGTCGGGAGCGTCGGTAGCGCCGACGGATACTCCTCGGTGCTCATCCGCAGTGAGGAGGGGCTCGAGGCCTTCGAGCATGCCCGGGAGAAGCTCGAGCTGCGCGAGCTTGACAAACCGGAAGCTTTGTATAAGCTGGACGGGTTGGACAAGAGGATCGCGTTCAAGAGCCTCAAGCGCGCCTTCGACCCGGATGCTCCGCTGTTCATCGACTACGAGGAACACCTCAACAGTTATGCGGGCACCGACCGGGCTCCGGTCGAGCACGACGCGGTGAGGTACTGAGGGTGGTTGCACACGATGTTCTCGGCGTGCCGGAGGAGCCGGCGGAGCTCAGGCGGAAGGTCCGGCAGCTCCTCGAAGACCGCCCCTCGGAGGGCGAGAGGCTCGTAGAGGAGGGGGATTTTCTCGCGGATTATCTGTGGAGACGTTGGGGAGCCCGGCTCAGCGAGGCGGGGATGGACCGTGAGCGGTTCGGGCGGATCGTGCGAGGATACACACCCGAGATCCGACTCTGGGTCTTCGGGGAGCACGTCTGGGAGCACTGCGCCTCCGGACTCGCCGGCAGGGTTCTGAGACGTATTCCGCCCGGGGCGCGGTCTTCCCTGAAGAGAACCGAAGCAGAGGAGGTTTGCAGGTGAAGACGGAGCAGAGCCACACCACCATCGCCCCGCACGGCGGGGTGCTGGTAGACCGCCGGCTCCCCGAGGAAGAACGGGAGGAAGCGGTAGAGCGGGCGTCCGGGCTGAAGAAGGTCCGTCTCGGCTCCCGGGAGCTCTCCGACGTGGAGCTGATCTCCACCGGCGTCGTCTCGCCCCTCGAGGGTTTCATGACCCGCGAGGACTACGAGGGCGTCGTCGAGAACATGCATCTCGCGAACGGTGTCGCTTGGCCGCTACCGATCACCCTGCCGGTGAGCCGGGAGGAGGCCCGGGATCTCTCGGAAGGAGAGGAGATAGCGCTCGCCGACCGCGAGGGACGGGTGGTCGCATCGATGACCGTCGAGGAGGTCTTCGACCACGACAAGGAGCGGGAGGCGAAAGAGGTCTACAAGACCACAGACCAGAAGCACCCTGGCGTCGCCAACCTCTTCCGGCAGGGTGATGTGCTTCTCGGCGGCCGGATCACGCTGCTCGTCGAAGAGCCCACGCCACGGCCCTTCCCCGAGCACTACCACGAACCCGCGGAGCTCAGGGAGATCTTCGCCTCCCGCGGCTGGAAGCGGGTCGTAGGCTTCCAGACCAGGAACCCGATCCACCGCTCGCACGAGTACATTCAGAAGAGCGCCCTCGAGACCGTCGACGGGCTCCTGCTCAGCCCGCTCGTCGGAGAGACGCGGGCAGAGGATATCCCGGCGGACGTGCGGATGCGCTCCTACGAGGTGCTGCTCGAGCGCTACTACCCCAAAGACCGCACGGTGCTCGCGGTCTACCCGGCCACGATGCGTTTCGCCGGGCCGCGTGAGGCCCTCTTCCACGCCATCTGTCGTCAGAACTACGGCTGCACCCACTTCATCATCGGCCGCAGCCCGGCGGACCCCGGCAATTACTACGGCATCTACGACGCCCATCACATCTTCGAGGAGTTCGAGGAGGGGGAGATAGGGATCACCCCGCTCCTCTTCGAGAATGCCTTCTTCTGTCTCAACTGCGGCGGGATGGCCACCACCAAGACCTGCCCGCACGACGACGAGTCGCGTGTCATGCTCTCCGGTACCAAAGTGCGCGAGATGCTCAGGCGTGGGGAGTACCCGCCGCCGGAGTTCTCCAGGCCCGAGGTCGTCGAGGTCCTCGTGGAGGGTATGAACGGCTGAGGTCGAGGCATTTCTACGGAAGAAAGTTTCGCAGGAGGGAGGTTTTGAAGATGCAGAACGAGAGGGGGCTGGGCGAGCGCGGGTTCACGCTCTGGTTCACCGGGCTCTCGGGCGCCGGGAAGACCACCATCTCCGAGATAGTCGAGCGCGAGCTCAGGCTGCGTTTCGGACGTGTCGAGGTTCTGGACGGCGACATCGTCAGGACGAACCTCTCCAAGGGGCTCGGGTTTTCCAAGGAAGACCGTGACACCAACGTACTCAGGATAGGTTTTGTCGCGAAGCTGCTGACCCGCAACGGTGTGGCCGTTATCGTCAGCGCTATCTCCCCCTACCGGGAGGCGCGCAACAGGGTCCGGGAAGAGATAGGTGAGGATTTCATAGAGGTGTACGTGGACGCTCCCGTGGAGGTATGCGCCGAGCGGGACGTCAAGGGCCTCTACAAGAAGGCTTTCGCCGGAGAGATAAAGGCTTTCACAGGCGTCTCAGATCCCTACGAGCCGCCGGAAAACCCGGAGCTGCACATAAAGACAACCCAGGAGAGTCCACAGGAGAGCGCCCGCAGGGTCATCGAGTACCTGGAGGAGCGTGGATACCTGAAGCCCCTGAGGACGCTCAGCGGCGCGCGCTGAGCGTCCTCAGGTAACGACCCTGCGGTAGAAGCTGCGCAGACCGAAGGCCGTAAGCCCGATCAGCAGCGCCGACAGTGCACCCAGAAAGGCCCATGGAGGCATGTGGTGTACCTGTGGCGTCAGGGCCGCCCGCAGCCCCTCGCTCACGTAGACCAGAGGGTTCAGAAGGATCACGATTTGCAGCCAGCGTACCGGCTGCAGGTTCGCCCACGGATAGTAGACGCACCCGAGGAAGATCAGCGGGGTTACGATGATGCCGAAGAGGAGGCCTATCTGCTGGGGCTTTATGACGGTACCGAGTGCGAGCCCGAGGGACCCCGCTGTGAAGCTCGCCAGCAGCACCACTGCTACCAGCAGTGGCCAGTCATGGACGTGCAGGGAGACACCGCCGGCAGGGACCAGATAGGCTATCGGGAGTACTATCGCCGCGGAGATGATCCCCTGCACCGCGCTGAAGGTTACTTTCTCCATCCCGACGAGCCATATCGGAACCGGGGCCATGATGCGGTCTTCTATCTCGCCGTTGCGCCCCAGCTCCGTCGCGAGCGGGAGCGCGACGGAAGAGATCCCGGCGAAGAAGATCGAGACCGCCAGAAAACCCGGCACCAGGATCGTCGCGAAGCTGGCCCTGGGACTTCCTCCGGAGAAGCCCTGTCCGATCTTCGGGAAGACGTAGGTGAAGATGAAGAAGAACAGCAGAGGCTGAACCGCGCTCTGCAGGATCAGCCGAATGAACTCCCGCAGCAGCACCCGACCGTCGCGCAGGAACAGCCCCCAGAACGAACGCGCGTACCATGCCCAGCGCGGCCTCCCGCCCTCCATGGCCGACTCACTCACGCAGGTCCCTCCCCGTGAGCTCTATGAACACGGTTTCGAGTGAGGGGTCGGCGACGGAGACGTCCTTTAGACCATGGGGCTGGGCCAGCTCGACGAGGCTCGGGAGCAGCCCGTCCCTGCGTTCGGCCATGACCCTTAACCCCTCTTTCGTGCGGACCGTGGAGACGACCCCCTTAATCCCTTCCAGGGCTCCGATCAGACTGTCCGGGGGAGACTCCAGGCGCAGCTCGATCACGGTGGCGGCCCTCAGGCTTCGCTTCAGGTTCTCCGGTGTGTCGCAGACCAGGATCCTGCCGTGGTCTATGATTGCGACCCGCTCGCAGAGTTTCTCGGCCTCCTCTATGTAGTGTGTCGTGAGGAGTACCGTGATACCCTCCTGCTCGCGTAGGCTCTGGACGATCTCCCAGAGCGCAAGCCTGCTCTGTGGGTCGAGCCCCGCGGTGGGCTCGTCGAGGAAGAGTATCCGCGGGCGGTGTGCGATGGCGCGGGCCACGATCAGCCGCTGCGCCATCCCTCCAGATAACTGGTCCGGGCTGTTACCGCCGTTTCTGGAGAGCCGGAACCCTTCGAGCAGCTTCCGGGCGCGCTCCCTGCTCTCCCTGTGTCCCATCCCGAAATACCGGCAGTGGAAGTAGAGGTTCTCGAAGACCGTACACGAGCGATCGAGCGTGTTCGACTGAGTGACAACACCCATGTTCGCCTTCGCCCGCGCCGGGTCGGCCACCACATCGACCCCTCCGACGAACACCCTGCCGGAGCTCGGTCGCACCCGCGCGGTGCATGCTCCCACCGTCGTCGTCTTCCCCGCTCCGTTGGGGCCCAGAAGCCCGAAGAGCTCGCCGGCCCGCACGGAGAAACTGATCCCATCGACGGCCCGTACCCCACCGGGGTAGACCTTCACCAGATCGCGCACCTCTATGGCGGGGGCGGTGCTGCGGACCCCGGCGCTCACCGTCCGCCTACCCCTAGCCTGCCGCCATCCTCGTCACGATCGTCCTCCGAGAGGATGTCTTCGACCTTTCTCCTGGCTTCCCGCATCGCGTCCCGTATGCGCCGCAGTTTCTCTTCGTCCACCCTCCCTGTCTGTATCGCGCGCCTGATCTTGCGTAAGAGATCACACCCCTCGTAGGCGATCTCGCGCAGCTCCTCGGTATGCTCGCCCTCCCAGACTCCCGCCGCCCGCCGCCAGATCTCCCGCATCGACTCCCGGTGCTCGGAGACGAAGCTCCGACCTTCTTCGGTG
This sequence comes from Rubrobacter calidifluminis, assembly GCF_028617075.1. NCBI lineage: Bacteria > Bacillati > Actinomycetota > Rubrobacteria > Rubrobacterales > Rubrobacteraceae > Rubrobacter > Rubrobacter calidifluminis. The sequence goes on from NZ_JAQKGV010000013.1 coordinate 91,765, forward strand.
AGCGAGTAGATCTTCCTGCCCTCCTTCTCCTCAGAACTCACGTACCCCATGTCTTCCAGCAGCTGCAGCGTCGGGTAGACCGAACCCGGACTCGGCGAATACATCCCCCTGAACCTGCTCTCCAGACGGCGTATTGCCTCGTAGCCATGCGCCGGCCCTTCCTCCAGAAGCTCCGCGATGACGTACTTGAGATCACCCTTGCCGAAAACCCTCCTCTGCAGAACCTCTTCCATGCGACCCGAGTCGAACCACGTGCCGCGCTTTCTGCGAGCCCCGAACATCCATGCGCCTCCCATAGTATCGCGATATATCGTTGAGTGAAAGATACCGGATGGGTAGGATGGTGTCAAGGCCAGGCTCTTGGATTGACGCTCTACGGTGGCATGTGATTACATGACCGACGGTCTCTGGTTCTGAATGGTTGCAGGTCGCGGGAGGTACGCGCTGTCTGGGGAGTTGAGGTATACATCCTGGTTCGTGGTGGTGGTCGCGGTGTTCGTCACCACGCTCATCACGGCGAACATCACGGCGGTGAAGCTGGTCGGGATTTTCGGGCTGGTGCTGCCGGCTGGGGTCGTGCTGTTTCCGGTCAGCTACATCGTCGGGGACGTGCTCACCGAAGTGTATGGGTACTCGGCGGCGCGGCGCGTGATCTGGCTCGGGTTTCTGTGCAACCTGCTCGCTGTGGCGGCGATCTGGGCCGGTGGGGTGCTGCCCGCGGCCCCGGTCTGGCACGCGCAGGGTGCGTACGAGCGAATCCTGGGGTACACGCCGCGGCTGCTCGGGGCCTCCTTCCTCGCGTATCTCGTGGGGGAGTTCGCCAACTCCTTCGTGATGGCCCGGATGAAGGTGCTCACGGAGGGGCGCTGGCTGTGGAGCCGCACGATAAGCTCGACCGTGGTGGGGGAGGGGTTCGATTCTCTGATCTTTGTCTCGGTCGCCTTCGCCGCCACGATACCCGCGCACGCTCTGGTCGCGGCGATCGTCTCCCAGTGGTTTTTCAAGAGCGCCTACGAGATCGTGGCCACGCCGCTGACGTACCTCATCGTGGGGTATCTCAAGCGTATCGAAGGCCTCGACGTCTACGACCGCGACACCCGCTTCAACCCGCTCCTGATCGGGAAATGAAAAGATGAACCCGGCCGTTCTCGCCGCCGAAGCAGCCGCCTTCCTCGTGCGCCGGCGGGTGGCGCGTCTCGCGACCGCCGACGCACGAGGCGACCCGCACGCCGTCCCGGTCTGCTTCGCCTTCGACGGGGAGCACATCTACATTGCCCTGGACGAAAAACCGAAGGAAGGCTCCCCAACCCGTCTCAAGCGGGTCAAAAACATCCTGCAGAACCCGCGGGTCGCGCTCGTCGCCGACCGCTACGACGAAGACTGGAGCCTGCTCGCGTACGTCATGGTGCGTGGGAAAGCCGGGCTCGTCGAACCCGGGGCCGGAGAACATGCTGCCGCCATCCGCCTGCTGCGCGGCAAGTACCACCAGTACGAGCGCATGAAGATAGAGAGGAACCCCGTCATCCGGATCGTTCCCGAGCGGGTCTCGTCCTGGGGTGCTCTGGATGAGCCGCCGGAGGACGGAGGGCGCCTCATCGATACCCTGCGCGGCCGGCGCTCGGTGCGACGCTACCTGGACAGGGAGGTTCCCGGGTGGATGGTGGAGGAGATACTCGAGGCCGGACGCTGGGCCCCCTCCCCGCACGGCAGGCAGCCCTGGCGCTTCGCTCTACTGAGGAAGGAGGAGACGAAACGGCGGCTCGCCGAGGCGATGGGGGGGGAGTGGCGGCGGGCGCTCGAGATGGACGGACAGGGGCCCGAGGTCGTCGAGAGGAGGCTGGAGGGTTCCAAGAGAAGGCTGCTCGGCACCCCCGTGCTCGTGCTCCTGTGTCTGTACCTGGAGGAGCTCGACCGCTATCCCGATCCCGGGAGGCAGAGGTGCGAGGCCACGATGGCCGTGCAGTCCCTCGGCGCCGCCGCGCAGAACATGCTGCTCGAGGCGTACGACCTCGGGCTCGATGGCGGCTGGATCTGCGCCCCTCTGTTCTCGCCCGGCGCGGTGAGGGAGGCGCTGGGGCTGGACGAGTCCCTCATCCCGCACGCGCTACTCACCTTCGGGTACGCCGCCGGGGATCCACCCCGGCGGCGTCCGAGAAAACCGCTTGACGAGCTGGTGGTCTTCCGGGATCTCTAATGGGCCAGGCCCTCCGCGGGCTCTTTGCCCTCCTCCCGTACCACTTCCAGGTCGCTGTAATCTCCCGGAGCGGTCTCGTCCTCCCCTTCGGGGGCGCCCAGCGCCCGGAAAGCCAGCGTGAGTGCACCGCTTACGACCAGGTTGGCGAACAGCGCGTAGAGCCCGGCGTACGCCGAGAGGCTGAAGCTGCCGATCGTAAGTGGGAAGATCGAGGAGAACCCCTGCGAGACGGCCATCGCCGTGCCGGTCGCCATCCCGACCAGCCAGCCGATGGCGAGCGCCCAGCGGTGGAACCAGCGGGTATAGAGGCCCAGGATCACCGCCGGGAGCGTCTGCAGGATCCAGATGCCCCCGAGAAGCTGCAGGTTGATCGAGTACTGCGTCGGGATGCCGATGACGAACGCCAGAGCTCCTGCCTTGACGATCAGCGAGACGATCTTGGCGACCTGTGACTCCTCCCGGTCTGAGATGTTGCGTCGGAAGTACTCGCGGTAGATGTTGCGGGTAAAGAGGTTCGCCGCGGCTATCGACATTATCGCCGCCGGGACCAGCGCCCCGATCCCGACCGCTGCGAAGGCGAACCCGGCGAACCACGAGGGGAAGAACCTGAGCACCAGGTCCGGAACGGCGAAGTTCGGGCTCTCGAGCTTGAGGTTCGCCGCGATGGCCATGTACCCGAAGAGCGCGATTATGGCCAGCGCTATCGAGTAGGCCGTGAGCAGGGTGGCGTTGCGCCGGATCGCGTTACCCGAGTTGGCGCTGAAGACGCCTGTGAGCGCGTGCGGGTACAGAAAGAGCGCGAACGCCGAGCCCAACGCCAGCGAGGAGTAGCCGCTGTAGGCACTGGGGATCAGGGTGCCCGGCGGGTTGTGCTTGGGCAGCTCGGCGGCCGCCGCGTCGAAGATGTGTCCGAAGCCCCCGAGCCTGTACGGGATGTAGATGACCATCACAATCACGGTGATGTAGATCGTGAGGTCCTTCACGACCGCCACGAGCGCCGGGGCCCGCAGCCCGCTCTGGTAGGTGTAGAGGGCGAGGATGATAAAGGCGATGATGAGCGGCAGGTCGTTGACGAGGGCGGAGCTGCTGCCGCCGATGCCCATCGCCGCGATGACCGCCTGCAGCCCGACGAGCTGCAGCGCTATGTAGGGCATCGTAGCGAGTATGCCGGTGAACGCCACGATGAGCGCCAGGAGCCCGCTGCCGTAACGTCCCCGGACGAAGTCCGCCGGGGTTATGTAGTCGCGCTTCTTCGCCACCGACCACAGCCGGGGGAAGATGAAGAACAGGATCGGGAAGACCAGGATCGTGTAGGGAACGGCGAAGAAGCCCGTCGAGCCCGCGCCGTAGACCAGCGCCGGCACCGCGATGAACGTGTAGGCGGTGTAGATGTCCCCGCCGACCAGAAACCACGTCACCCATGTCCCGAAGCGTCGGCCACCCAGCCCCCACTCGCTCAGCAGCCCGAGGTCTCCCCTGCGCCAGCGGGCGGCGACGAACCCCACCACCGTGACCAGCAGGAAGAGTATCGCGAAGACCGTCAGCGCGACCGGGTCGAAGGTGTGCGGCATTGCAGACCCCCTAGCGTGTCGCCCGGTATACCGTGGTCACGATGGCCGCCGTTATGAACAGCCAGACGAACTGGTACCAGTAGAAGAACGGCCAGCCGAACAGCCGGGGTGCGTCCGAAGCGTATAGCTGGGGAAACAGAAGGCCCAGAAACGGCAGTATGAGGAGCAGGTTCCACCAGCGTTTGTTGCGATTTTCGTTTCTGACACGTCCGTCGTGCACCAGATGGTTCCCTCCTTTCCGCGAAGAGGTTCCGCGTACGGAGCGGTGCAGGACACGCGGTCCCACACCTTGCCCCACCAATCCCACCACAGAATGTACTCACTTTATTCCGCCGGGAAGGTTGTTGTCAAATGTGTAATGCTGTGGGGACCTGATCTCTGGTAGAGTCGGCCGGGGAAGGAAGTCTTTGGCGAATGAACATGCTGGAGAGCAGATGGTACCGGGCGCTCGAGGTTTGCGCCAACTTCCTGTACCTGAACCTGCTCTGGCTGGTCTGCAGCGTCCCGATCATCACGCTTCCGGCCTCCATGGCCGCGATGTTCGGCGTGGTGCGGGAGTGGGTGAAGGGGAGGGAGCCCGGGGTGACCGGCTCCTTCTTCTCGTTCTTCCGGGAGAACTTCCGTCAGAGTACCTGGATCGGCTTTCTCTGGGCGCTGGTCGGGGTCATCCTCGCGGTCGACTTCGCCGTGGTGCGCGGGATGGGATCCCCGGTAAGCGAGATCCTCTACGTCGTCCTCTTCGTAGTCTGTTTCCTGTACGTCTTCACGCTGGTCTACATCTTCCCGGTCATCGTCAACTTCGAGGCCCGCTGGTCACTCGTGATAAGGAACGCGCTCCTCTTCTCGATGACCGGTCCTCTGGTGACCCTCGCCTGCCTGCTGGTGCTGATCCTCGCCGCCGCCGCGTTCGTCTTCTTCCCGCTCTCCATATTCGTCTCGGGTAGCGTCGGCTCCTACCTGGTCTACCGGCTCTGCGAGAGGACCTTCGAAAGGGTGGAGCGGATCAGGGGACGGAATGGGGAAGACCGCTGAGCTTCACCCCGAACCGAGCATCCTGCGGTAGCGTTCGGCCCGTTCCTCGAAGCCAGCGAGCCTGCGGTCGGCGGACCTCTGCGCGCCGCGCGGCATCGTCCCGCTCCGTGCGAGTTCGATGAAGCTCTCGGTCACCCGCAGGGCCTCGGCGTACCGCCGCCGGCGCTCGTAGATCATGGCGAGCCTCTCGTAGGGATGGCTCTCGACGAAGCGCTCCGCGACGTTCTGCTCGTAGAGCAAAATGGCCCGCTCCACGTCACCCCGCCCCTCGGCCTCCATCGCCTCGAAGTTGCGCCGGAGGGCCTCCTCGTAGTCCGCGAGGGGATCCTCCTCGGTGCCTATCCTTTCGAGCTCTTCGTCGGTGAGGCCTCCCAGGTGGGAGCCTCCCCGACCCTCTTCATCACCCCCCGAGAACCTCCTGAAAAACCTCCTGAAACGGCCCACGACGCCTCCTCATGACGCCTTCACGTGACGTTCGGGCTCACCGTAGAGCGTGTTGCGCTGGCGCGGGATGCGTCCGATCTCCCGGATCATGCGCTCCATCTCCTCCGGGAGCATCTCCTGCCCGTGGCTCGCCCCGGCCGAGCGCGAGATGCTCTCGTTCATGAGTGTGCCGCCGAGGTCGTTGCACCCTGCCTCGAGGCACGCCTTCGCCCCCTCGACGCCCAGCTTGACCCAGGAGACCTGCACGTTGTCTATGTAGCCGTGCAGCGCGATCCTGCCGACCGCGTGCATCTTCACCGTCTCGGCGAAGGCCGGGCCCCTCCGCGAACGGCCCTGCAGGAAGAGGGGCGTCGCCATGTGCACGAACGGGAGCGGGATGAACTCGGTGAACCCACCCGTTTCGGCCTGTATCTCGCGCAGGACCAGCAGGTGGCGCGCCCAGTTCACCGGCCCGTCGACGTGGCCGAACATGATCGTCGAGGTAGAGCGCAGCCCGATCGCGTGCGCCTTGCGCATCACCTCCGCCCACTGGGCGGTGTTGATCTTGTCCGGGCAGATGATCCTGCGTATCTCGTCGTCCAGGATCTCGGCCGCCGTACCGGGGAGCGTCGCGAGACCGGCCTCCTTCAGCCGCACCAGAAACTCATCGACCGGGATGCCCAGAGTGTGCGCCCCCTGCCACACCTCGAGCGGCGTGAAGGCGTGGACGTGCATCCCGGGCACCTCGTCCTTCACCGCCCGCAGGTAGTCCAGGTAGTTCTGGCCGGTGAACCTGCCGTGTATCCCCCCGACCATCGTGACCTCGGTCGCCCCCCGCTCCCAGGCTTCGCGTGCCCTGCGCGCGACCTCCCCGGGATCCATCAGGTAGGGCTCGCCGCGCAGATTGAGCGACTTCGGCCCTTTGGAGAAGGCGCAGAAGCGGCAGCGGAAGTAGCACTGGTTGGTGTAGTTGATGTTGCGGTTCACCACGTAGGTGACCACGTCCCCGTTGACCTCCCGCCTGAGCTCGTCCGCGACCCGGCACAGCTCCGCCAGCTCCCGACCGCGGGCGGTGAAGAGCAGCGCTACCTCCTCCTCGTCCAGATCCCTCTCCCCGGCCCCGGCGAGAGCGGCGACGAACTCCGGGCGCATCCGGGAGGGCCTCCGGCCTCTCATCTCCTCGAGCGTCCTCCCCGGCACCGGCTCGTCCTTGCCCGGGGCCCAGCTCTCGACGCGCGCGAACCCCTCGGCGTCCATCCCGGCGAGGACCTTCGGCCTCAGGGCCTCGTCAACCCACCGCTCCGCCTCCAGCGCGTAGCGTGGGTGGACCGCGAGCCGCTCGAGGAGCAGATATCCTCTGCTACCGGTGGCCCGTTCGAGCTCTTCGAGGTGCGGCCAGGGCCGCTCGGGGTTGACGTGGTCGGGGGTGACGGGGGAGACGCCTCCCCAGTCGTTGATCCCGGCGTCTATGTACCTCAGGTACCCGGCCTCGCCGTCGGCCAGGTTCGGCGGGGCCTGCACCGTGACTTCGGGCGGCAGGATGAGCCGGGCGAGCGCTATCGCCGCGAGCATCTCCTTCTCAGAAGGCTCGGGTGCGTCTTGCATCCTGGTCCCCGGCTTGGCACGGAAGTTCTGCACGATGCACTCCTGGATGTGCCCGTAGCGCCCGTGCACCTCGCGGATCGCGAGCAGAGTCTCCACCCGCTCCTCGGGGCTCTCCCCGATCCCGACGAGGAGCCCGGTCGTGAAGGGCACCGCGAGCCTCCCCGCCGCCTCGAGCGTCTCGAGTCGTCTCTCGGGGACTTTGTCCGGCGAGGCCCAGTGGGCCATGCCCCGGCCCAGCAGCCTCCCCGAGACCTCCTCCAGCATGATACCCTGCGAGACGGCCACCCCCCGCAGCAGCCGTACGTCCTCCTCCGAGAGCACGCCGGGGTTGGCGTGCGGCAGGAGTCCGGTCTCTTCGGCCACCAGCCCGCAGCAGTGCGCCAGGTACTCCACGGTCGTCTCGAACCCCATCTCCCTGAGTTCGCGTCGGGCCTCAGGATAGCGTTTCTCCGGCTTGTCCCCGAGCGTGAAGAGCGCCTCTTTGCACCCGGCTTCGGCCCCATCCCGGGCTATCTCGAGTACCTCCTCCGGCGTGAGGTAGGCCCTCTCTCCCTTACGCGGTGGATGGGCGAAGGTGCAGTAGCCGCAGTTGTCCCGGCACAGCCTGGTCAGCGGGATGAAGACCTTGCGCGAGTACGAGATCCTCGGCCCGTACGTCCGGTCCCGTACCCGTGCCGCCGCCTCCATCGCGGGCTCGGGATCCTCCACGGCCATTCGCGCCAGCACCCTGGCCTCTTCTGCCCCGAGCGAAACCTCCGCCGCTCTCTCCAGTAGCTCCCTGTATGCGTGAATTCCCTCCATAGTTCGGGCAGTATAAACCCGGAGCGTCCCCCCTTACATCGACCTCATCATATCCGACAAAATTTATCGGGATATGTTCTACAATGAGAGCTGCACGCACCTCTGAATGTGGAAGAAGAAGGAGGCATTTGAGGAAGATGGCCGAGGTGGAGAAGGAGATACGCGAGAAGGGCTACGCCCATCCGGAGAAGCTGGTCAGCACCCAGTGGGTGGCAGATCACCTCTCCGATACCGAAAACGTGCGC
>NZ_JAQKGV010000014.1 GCF_028617075.1 Rubrobacter calidifluminis
GGTAGATGCACGAACTGCCAAGGAAAAGGAGCTTTTTCACCCCGTGGCGGTGGGCGGCTTCGATGACGTTGAGCTCTATCGCGAGGTTATCGCGGATGAACCCGGCCGGGCAGGTGGCGTTGGCGAGTTTCGCACCCCGCGTCAGATCCCGCTGATCAGGCCGAGCTCGACGCCGCGGACGGCGGCCTGGGTGCGGTCGGAGACACTGAGCTTGTTGAAGATGTGCTGCACGTGGAGCTTGACGGCGCTCACGCTGATGTAGAGCTCGTCGGCGATCTCGTTGTTGGTCTTGCCCTGCGCGACGTGGTGGAGGATGTCGAGCTCCCGCCGGGTGAGCGGGCTGGTCGGCTTGGGCACTCCGCGTGCCGAAACACCCTCACGGGCGAGGCGCAGCAGGAGGTTCGAAGCGAGCTCGCTGTCGAGCGGGGACCGGCCGGAGAGGACGTCCCGGATCGCGGAGACGAGGTCCGGCTCCCTGGCGTCCTTGAGGACGTAGCCGGCGGCCCCGGCCTTGAGCGCCTCGAGCAGGTAGTCCGGGTCCTCGTGCACGGTGAGGATGAGGACCGGGGTCTTCGGGAGGAGGTGCTTTATCCTGCGGGTCGCCTCGATCCCGTCCATGAACGGCATCCTGACGTCCATGAGGACGATGTCCGGCTTGAGGCGCTGCGCGAGCTCGACGGCCTGCCGGCCGTCGGTCGCGTGCTCTTCGAGCAGCCGCACGCCGGGTATGTCCGAGAGGGCGTCGTAGAGGCTCTCGACGTAGTCCGGGCTGTCGTCGGCGATCAGGACCCTGGCCGTACGGGTCGCATTCTCATAGGCCATCCTCGCCCTCCCTGCAGGCGGGGATGGAGGCGCGCACGAGCGTCCCTTCGCTCGGCGAGCTCTCTATCTCGAGCACCCCGCCGGCGAGCTCCATCCTCTCGCGCATCGCCGGGATGCCCACCCCGCCGGGACCGTCCCGCAGCACCCCCTCGAACCCGCACCCGAAGTCGCGCACGTCGAGCCTGGCCCGTCCGTCCTCGACGCGCAGCTCCACGAAGACCGGCGTCTCACCGGCGTGCTTCTCAACGTTGTGGAGCGCCTCCTGGGCGACCCGGAAGAGCGCCACCTCCACGTACCCGGCTAGGCGCTCCTCACCGATCGCCTCGCGGTAGTAGATCTCCCGGCCGTCCTCCCGCATCCGCTCGACGAGCCGGCGCAGCGCCGGGGCGAGGCCGAAGTCCTCCAGCAGCGGGGGGCGCAGGTCCTCTATGAGGTTGCGTCCGGTGTCGATCATCTCGTCGATGATCTCGCCCATCCTCCGGAAGCTGCGCTCCTCCAGCCCGGTCTGCGGGGCGCGGCGGCGGGCGAGGGTCTGCAGGCGGCGGCTCAGCGCGGTGGCGCGCTGGATGATATAGTCGTGGATCTCGTAGGCGATCTTCCGGCGCTCTTCTTCCTGCGCGAGCAGGATGCCGGCGGCGGCGCGTTCGATCAGGGGATCTTCGCCGTCGAGGTAGCGGCCCTCTAACCCCCGACCCACCAGGACACCGAGCCAGGCGGAGATCGCACGCACCCCCGCCACGCTCCCCTCGCTCCCGAGCGCGGAGCCCCCGGCGACCTCGAGCACCTTACCGCCGGATTCCGCGAGCGGCGCATAGACGGCCACGCCACTCTCGTTCTTCTCCACGAGCACATCCCCCGGCCCGAGCGCCGCGACGCGGCCGGGGTCGGGCCGGGGAGCCGACGCCCCTACCTCGCCCCTGCGCACCTCGGCCAGCACCCGGAGCCGGCCGTCCTCGCACGCGCAGATCGCCGCGCGGTCGGCCGGGACGGCCCCGCAGACGAACCCCAGCAGGTGCCGGGTCGCCGCCGAGCGGAACCGGAGGCCCCTCTCGGCAGCACCATCCACCGTACGCGCCGCGTCGAGCGCCTCCAGGAACAGATCCGCGTCTCGGCCCCGCGCGACGGGCCCGCGTGCAGCGAGAGGATGCCGACCCCGGACCCCCCCGCCGGGGAGAAGTCTAGCCAGAGGCCTTCACCCGCGGGATGTCCATCGCCGGCGTCGCGCAGGCCGAGGATCTCATGCAGGCAACTGCCGACCATCTCCTCCTGCGAGATCCCGAGCATGGAACATGCGGCCGGGTTCGCGGCGAACACCACCCCCTCGGCGGATAAGATGATCAGGCCGGCCTCACACCTCTCGAAAGCAAGCCTGTACAGGCCTTCCTGATCGTAGAAGCGAAGCCCCCTCTCTGCAACATCCACGATACGCCCCCTACTTACCTGTACCGGTGATATTTTAGCAATGTTTCTGTAATAAAGGGAAGAACGATATTCAGAATGCGCCCCGCCTGCCCAGGATATGGGAGACGGTGCGGGCCAGTATGACGAGGTCGAGCCAGATGGACCACCGGCGTACGTAATAGAGATCCATCGTCACCCTCCTGTCGAACTCGAGCTCGCTGCGGCCACTCACCTGCCAGAGCCCGGTTATGCCCGGCGCGACCCGCAGGATCTCGGTCTGCGCCCGGCCTACAGCGGTAGTCAAAGCTATTGACCTGTGTGCGATCATGGAGAAATGAAATCCTACTCGGAAGACCTGCGCCAGAAGATCGTTGTTGCCGTCGAACGCGGCATGTCCAAGTCCGAGGCGGCCCGTCTTTTTTGATATGAGCCTCTCCTCGGTCAAACGTTATGTCAGGATGGCAAGCAGTGAGCAGTCTCTGGCTCCAAAGAAGAGGCCCGGCAGAACCCCAAAGGTGGACGAGAAAATCGAAAAGCTTTTGAGCGAGGATATGAAAGATCGTCCTGCTGCGACCATCGCCCAAAGGCGCCGTTTTCTGGAGGTGATCACGGGCAAGCCTCTGAGCTACTCGACTCTCTGGCGAGTATTGAAACGTCTTGGATGGAGTCGAAAAAAGATCGGTGGGTGCATCGGAGCGAGATGAGTTCAAAAGGGCTGCCTGGCGGGTGACAGTCGCTTCACAGATAGATCCAGAGCAGTTGGTATTTGTAGACGAAATGGGAGCCAACACCTCGCTTTCACAGCTCTACGCCTACTCTCGGGTTGGACAGAGGGCGCAATGCTCGGTTCCTCGCAACCGTGGGAAGAACACGACGCTGCTTTCTAGCATTAGCGTAGAGGGAATGGCTCCCTCCCTTGCAGTGGCCGGTCCAACTGATCGTGCAGTGTCTGAAGCCTACTACGTCGAGAAAGTGCTCGCGCCGACTCTACGAGCTGGACAGATAGTAGTGATGGACAACCTTTCTGCTCACAAGGGGGAAAGAGTCAAGGAACTGATCGAGGAGCACGGCTGCGAACTTCTGTACTTGCCATCCTACTCCCCGGACCTCAATCCTATTGAAGAAGCCTTCTCGAAGGTCAAGGGGCTTTTACGAAAAGCCCAAGCCCGCACCCGCGATGCTCTGGTAGAGGCGATGGGTCGGGCACTATCTTGCTATCAGTGCTCAGGATGCACGAGGTTTCTTTGAGCACTGTGGCTACCATCAGCGGGTTCAGCTTCTATGAATAGTGCTATATGTCGGCGGACTCGCGGGGCAGGTAGGGCCTGGGTCCGACGAGGCTCATCTCTCCCTTCAACACGTTGATGAGCTGCGGCAGCTCGTCCAGACTGGTGCGCCGCAGGAAGCGACCCACGCTGGTCACACGGGGGTCGTGGCGCAGTTTGTGGTAACGCAGGTACTCTTCTCTCGCCTCAGGGTCTTCACAAAGAAGTCGCTCGAGCCTCTCCTCGGCGTCCGGGACCATGGTGCGAAACTTCAGGCAGCGGAAGGCCTTCCCTCCCACCCCCATGCGCCGATCGGAGTAGAGCACCGGGCGGCCGGACTCGAGCCAGACGAACCCGGCGAGGACGACAAACAACGGGAGCAGGACCAGGGAGCCGACGAACGCCGCGAAGAGCTCGATGGAGCGCTTCATCATCCTTCCCCCGGGCCGGAGGAGGTTGTGCCGGATCTCTACGCCGAGATCGCCGCCGAACCCCCCGGTGACGCCGAACTCTCCGAGGTTCCACGGGTCGGAGACCACGGCGACCTGCCTGAAGGAGTAGACGGCCTCCGAGATCAGACGCGCATCGGTCGTGCCGGCCAGTACGATCGTATCCATTCCCCTTTTACGGCAGAGCGCCGCGGCCCCGGCGATCTCCTCGGGACCACTCTCGAGCCCGCTCATCACCACCGGGATGAGCCCGGTCTCCCACTCCTCACGCATCCGGCGCGCGACGCGCGAGGCGTCCTCCGGCTCCCCGACGACGAGGACCGGCTTGCCCCACAGCCCGCCCCTGCGCAGCAGCACCCGCACCCCGGCGCGCACGAGCGGCGCGAGCACCAGGAGCCCGGCGAACCCGGCGAGGACGAACAGGCGGGAGATGTTGCTCCCTATGTGCAGGAAGTAGAAGAAGACGACCGTGACGCCCCCCGCGACGAGGGTGGCGTGGCTCTGCCGCCGGAGGCTCTCTACGACCGATAGGCCGTAGCCGGGATAGAGCCCGGCGGCCGCCCTGAGCCCCACCCACAGGATGATTCCGGGCACGAAGACCAGGTAGGTGAGATCGCTCAGGGGCCCGAGCCCTACGAGGATGTGCACCCAGCGCGCCGAAAGCCACACCCAGACGGCGAGCAGGAGGTCCACGGAACCCAGGGAGAGCGCCGCCACGGCCCGGCGCACCGACTGGCGCCTGCGGGTGTAGAGTGCCGCCCTCTCCCCGCATGCGGGGTTGCGCAGCAGAGCGGGACCTTCGACCCCGATATCGTGGTCTGCGATCTGGCTCAGAGAAACCCCTCCCTGCTAAAGCCCGTCCAACGGTCTCCGAACCGATAACCATTCTAGGGGGAGGGGCCGACGCCCCACATTGGCCGGGTGGCCATTTCCTTCGAAGATCAGATACGAATCGCAGCGAGGAAGGCTTCCTGGGGGATCTCGACGTTCCCCACCTGCTTCATCCGGCGTTTTCCGGCCTTCTGTTTCTCGAGGAGCTTGCGCTTGCGGGTGATGTCCCCGCCGTAGCACTTGGCGGTCACGTCCTTGCGGTAGGCCTTGACGGTCTCGCGCGCGATGACGCGCCGGCCGACCGCGGCCTGCACGGGCACCTCGAACTGCTGGCGCGGGATGAGCTCCTTAAGCTTCTCGACGAGCGCCCTGCCGCGCTGGTAGGCCTTCTCGCGGTGGACGATGATCGAGAGCGCATCGACCGGCTCCCCGGCGACGAGCACCCGGACCTTCACGAGGTCCGCCGCCTCGTAGCCCTTCGGCTCGTAGTCGTAGGAGGCGTACCCTTTGGTGCGGCTCTTGAGGGCGTCGAAGAAGTCCGTGAGTATCTCGGCGAGCGGCAGGTCGTAGGTGAGCTGAACCCTCTTCGCCGAGAGGTACTCCATCCCGACCGAGGTCCCGCGCCGCTCGTGGCAGAGGCCCATCACCGCCCCGACGTACTCGTTCGGACAGACGATCGTCGCCCTGACGACCGGCTCCAGGATCTCGTCGTAGTCGTCGGGGAGGTCGCTCGGGTTGGTGATCTCGAACTCTTTGCCCCCAGCGCGCACCCGGTAGCGCACGCTCGGGGAGGTCGCGATGAGGTCGAGGTCGAACTCGCGCTCGAGCCGCTCCTGCACGATCTCCATGTGCAACAGGCCCAGAAAACCGCACCGGAACCCGAAGCCGAGCCTGGAGTTCTCGGGCTCGAAGTAGAGCGAGGCGTCGTTGAGCTGCAGCTTCTCCAGCGCCCCGCGCAGCCGCTCGAAGTCGTCGGCGTCGGTCGGGTAGAGCCCGGAGAAGACCGTCGGGAGCGCCCGCTCGTAGCCGGGCAGCGGCTCCTTTGCGGGCTCGGCGGCGAGCGTGACCGTGTCCCCGACCCGGAGCGCCTCGATGTCCTTGAGCCCGGCGACGAGGTATCCGACCTCCCCCGTCCCGAGCACCTCGAGCGCCTTCGGCTTCGGCGAGTAGCAGCCGACCTCCAGAAGCTCGAACTCCTCGCCGCTGCGCATCGCCCGCACCGCATCCCCCTTCCTCAGGGAGCCGTCGAAGACGCGGGCGAGCGAGATCACGCCCCGGTAGGGGTCGTAGAGCGAGTCGAAGACGAGGGCGCGCGTCCTCTCGCAGGTGCTCTCCGGCGCCGGGATGCGCTCGACGATCGCGTCGAGCAGCTCCTCGACCCCCTCCCCGGTCTTGGCCGAGAGGCGGATGATCTCGGACTCGTCCACCCCGATGAGGTCGACCAGCTCCCCGGTGACCGCGGCCACGTCGGCTATCGGGAGGTCGATCTTGTTTATGGCCGGGATGATCTCCAGGTCGTGCTCCAGCGCCATGTAGAGGTTGGCGAGCGTCTGCGCCTGGATGCCCTGGCTCGCGTCCACCAGCAGCACCGCCCCCTCGCAGGCGGCGATCGCCCGCGAGACCTCGTACGCGAAGTCCACGTGCCCCGGGGTGTCGATGAGGTTGAGGGTGTAGGTCTCCCCGCCCCGGCGGTGGAGCAGCCTCACCGCCTGCGCCTTGATCGTGATGCCCCGCTCGCGTTCGATCTCCATGGTGTCGAGGATCTGATCGACCCTCTCCCTCTCGGAGACCGCGTCGGTGAGCTCGAGCAGGCGGTCGGCGAGGGTGCTCTTCCCGTGGTCTATGTGTGCGATTATGCAGAAGTTGCGCGTGTTCCGTGCGGTGCTCTCCACCCGAGAGAGTCTAACACGATTGCCTTCGCACCCCCGGCATGTTACATTCTTCCGGTCCGAGGTTCTCACCGGAAGAAGGAGGCAGGATACCATGCCGGCACCGTCGAAGAGGGAGCGTCAGAACCGCAGGCGTTACGAGCGCAACCGCAGCGTGCGCACCCGCCTGCGCAACCTCTCCAAGCGCTTCTACCGGGCACTCGAGGCCGGGGAGGTCGAGCAGGCGCGCGCGCTGCGCGACACCAGCCAGAAGGAGTACGCGAAGGCGACGACGAAGGGGATAATCCACCGCAACAAGGCCTCGCGCAAGCTGAGTCGCCTCGACCGCGCGCTCGCGAAGGTCTCCTCACGGGGCGAGAGGGAGGGCTAGGAGGCCCTCTCCCGGCACAGCTCGATCGTGGCGAGCTCGACCTGGAGGCGCGCCTCCAGGTCGCTTCTTCCTTTGAGCCCGCTCTCCAGGGCGAGCAGCACCGAGAGGGCGCGCTCGATGTCGGCGGGGTTCAGATTCCGGGCCTGCTCCGCGAGCTTGCGGGCGACGAACGGCGGCACCCCGAGCTGTCCGGCGAGCTCGCGCGGGGCGGCCCCCTCCTGCACGAGGTCGAGCGCCCGGCCCACCAGACGGAACTGACGTCGCATCATGTACACGACCCGCAGCGGCGGCTCCCCGGTGGCGAAGAGCCGGGCGAGCGCCTCGAGCGCTGGCCGTCGCCTGCCCTCGGCCAGCGCGTCGACGAAGGCGAAGATGTTCGACTGCACGTCCGGCGGGCACAGGGCGTCGAGATCCTCCCGGCTTATCCTCTCCCCTTCCCGGTAGAGCGAGAGCTTTTCTATCTCGGAGATCACGCGCAGCTTGTCCTCCGAGCAGCGCCGCGCGAGCTCGGCGGCGACATCCTCGGGCAGCTCCGTCCCGAGCTCCTTCGCGCGACGCGCGGCCCATCGGGCGAGCGCCCGCCCGGTCGGCTGCTTGAGCTCGTGCACCTCGCCCGCCCTCTCGACCGCAGCACGCAACCTCTCGCGGGCGCCGAGCTTCTCCCCGATGAGCACGAGGTCGGTACCCTGCGCGGGGTTCTCGAGGTAGCGCGTGATGAGTTCCTTCTGCCTGGCGTTCCAGGCGTCGATGCCGCGTACGACGACGAGGCTCCCCTCCCCGAACAGCGGAGCGGAATTGCAGGCGGAGACCACCTCTTCCGGTGAGCGGGAGTCGGCCTCGAAGATTACAGCATCGCGCCCCTTCCGGAGCCTCTCGATGCCGCGCCGCTTGCGCTCTTCGTCGTCCCCGAGCAAAAGATAGACTCCCACGCCCGCTATTCTAACCGGCCGCCCACCCGAGCAGGGCGAGCCAGAGCGCCGACCACAGGAGCGCCACCGCTCCCCACAGCTTCATCCTCCCGCGTCCGAGCGCCCCCGAGAGCGCGGCCGGCAGGCAACCGGCGTAGAGCAGCGCCTCCATCCCCACCCCGACCCCGCCCGTCGTAACCGCGGCGAAAGGCAGCGCGGAGAATCCCCCAGCCACGTGCTCGAGCAGGACGACGAGGAACCCGTTCGCGGCGTTCACCGGGTAGGCGAGCGGCGCCAGGAAGCTCCCCGAGAGCGCCCCGAGCATCCCGAGCACGAGGATCGGACCGGAGAGCGGGACGGCGAGCAGGTTCGCGAGCACCCCGGCGACCGAGACCTGCCCGAAGGAGGCGGCGAGTATGGGTGCGGTCGCGATCTGCGCGGCGAGCGAGACGGCGAGAGCCTCCCTCACCCACCGCACCCGCCCGCGGAATGCAGGTGAGAGCAGGCGCGCCAGGGGTTCGCGCAGGAGCAGGATGCCGCCGACGGCGGCGACCGAGAGCTGGAAGCCCACGCTGTAGAGGAGTCGGGGGTTGAAGGCGAGGACTAACGCGAGCATCGCACCCGTGAAGTGTAGCGGGGAGAGCTGGCGCCGGAAGGTGGGCGCCAGCAGTACGAACCCCGAGGCGACCCCGGCACGCACCGCCGAGGGCGGCGCCCCGGCGATTACTATGTACAGCCAGACGATTGCGAGCGCCGCCGGCCCCCGGGCGGCGAGAGGCAGCCCGATCAGGCGCAGCAGCACGTAGAGCGCGGCGGTGATGACCGCGACGTGCTGCCCGGAGATCGCGAGCACGTGCGCGATCCCGCTGCGCCGGAAGTCCTGCTGCAGATCCTCGGGGATTAGCGACTCGTCCCCGAGGACCATCCCCTGCACGACGGCGGCCTCGCGCGGGGCGAGCCCGTAGCCGAGCGCCTCCCGCGCGCGCCGGTGCACCTCCCCGACCCATCCCCCACCCTCCACGAGCCGCACCGAGCGGGCCTCGAGCACGGCCGAGATGCCCTTCGTCGAGAGGTAGCGCGCGTAGTCGAAGCCGTCATTCCCACTCTCGGGCGGCGAGAGGCTGCCGGTGAGGCGCACCCTGTCCCCGACCCCGGCCGAGAGGTCGCCGGCGAAGACCTCGACCCCGCCCCCGCGCAGCACCTCGCGCCCCCCGTACCACAACCGCTCGACGCGTACGTCGGCCCGGTAGCCGAAGCCCCCGCGTACCGGCGGGGATGCCACCCGCCCGAGCACGGTCACGCCGTCGGGTTCGATGGCGGCGAAGTCCGCGAGCGGGTCGGGAGCCGAGGCGTGGAGGGCGGCCACCCCCCACCCGGCGGCGACGAAGAGCGGGGCGAGGAGGGACATCGGGCGCCACCCTTCGGGGACGATCCCCTCCCACAGGGCGGCTCCTCCTGCCACGGCGAGGGCGGCCAGGACGAGCGCCGGGGCGAAGCGGGGGGCGGCCGTCCCGGCGACGGCGCCGCAGGAGAAGAGCAGCGCCCACAGATCCAGCCGGACCGGCGGGGAGAGGTCGAGGGGGAGATCCGGCTCAGTAAACCGTGGCAAAGGGCTTTATCTTCTCCAGCGTGGCCGGGCCTATCCCCGGCACCTCCTCCAGCTCGTCGAGACTCCGGAACGGCCCGTGCCCCATGCGGTACTCGATGATCGCGCGGGCCGTCGCGGGCCCGACCTCCGGCAGCTCGTCGAGCTCCTCCGGCCCCGCGGTGTTGACGTTCACAAGGAGCGGCTTCTGGGCCTCGCGGGCGGCCTGCTCGAGCGAGAGCCGGTAGACGACGTGCGGAGCACCCCCGGAGGCGTGTGAGGCGTACCAGGCCCCGCCGGCGAGCACGGCGAGGACAGCGAGGCATACGATCAGGTAGTGCCGCAGGCGGGCCGGGCGCGGTGGTTCAGCGCCCCTGGTTCCCCCTGTCTCGAAGCCCCTCATCCTCGGTGGGTTTATCGGACGGGGGCGGGGGTCGCTTTAGCGCTTACCAGCCCGAGACCGCGCCCTTGGTCTGCTCGAGCGAGAGTAGCGCCTCGCGCACGGCCTCGAGCGAGGTGTAGCGGGGCTCGTAGCCGAGAAGCCGCCGGGCCTTCTCGATCGAGCAGTTCGGGCTGTGGGCGATGTGGTCCCAGGTGGCCTCGGCCGCCTCCTCCGAGACGCCGCCGCGCCACTCCTCGAACGGGACGAAGCGTAGATGCGCCTCGCGTCCGAACCACCCGGCGACGGCCTCGGCGTAGCCGCGCAGCGTGACCGCCTGCGGCGAGACGACGTGGAAGCTCTCCCCGACCGAGGCGCTCCAGGAGGAGAGTGCCCGCACGAAAGCCTGCGCCACGTCGTCGGCGTGGACGTGGTGGACGGTCTCGAGCCCCAGGTTGGGGAGCGGGAGCTCCTCGCCGCGGGCGAGGGCCCCGAAGACGGCCGGCTCGAAGTTCCCCTGCGGGTTGACGGGCACCCACCCCTCCCCGACGATGTGTCCGGGGTGCAGGACGGTCGCGGGGAGGCGGCCGCGCCGGGCCTCCGCGAGGAGGTAGGCTTCGATCCTCGCCTTGTTCGTCCCGTACTCGCCGAACGGGCGGCGTGCTTGATCCTCGGTCGTTGGAACCCGCGTGCTGTGCCCGTGCACCCAGATCGTCCCGCAGTGCAGGAAGTGTTCGACCCGCCCGCGCAGCGCCTCCGCGAGCTGCCGGGCGCTCTCGGGGGTGAAGCAGATCAGGTCGATCACCGCGTCAGGGTCGAGGTCTCGCACGAACGCGCCGAAGTCCCCCCTGCTCTCCAGCTTCCCGCGGTCGGCCTCGACCCGCCGCACCCGCCCCCAGGCCGGGTGTTCCCTGTAGGGTTCCCTCCTCCCCCGGCTCACCGCGACGACCTCGTGCCCCTCCTCGGCGAGGCGCGGCACGAGGTAGGTGCCGATGTGACCGCTCGCTCCTACGACGACGACCCGCATGCTACGAAGCTCCTCCCTCGGGTGCACACCGACCGGATGATAGAGGAGGGGAGGGGTGATTGCATGGGCGCGTGTTGTGGAGCCGACGGGGCTCGAACCCGTGACCTCCACGCTGCCAGCGTGGCGCTCTCCCAGCTGAGCTACGGCCCCAAAGGTGAGGCTGGCAAAGTATAAGGGGCATCCCCCCGGGTGTCAAACGGCGGGGCTAGCCCTCCCAGCGCTCCTGCGGGGCGGCGCGCCAGAGGGACTCCAGCCTGTAGTAGTCGCGCGCCTCGTCGGTGAGGATGTGCACCACGACGTCGTAGAAGTCCAGGCTGATCCAGGAGGATCCCTCGTCCGTACGGCTGGAGCGCGGACGGTGGCCGGCCTCCTTCATCCTGCCCACGACCTCCTCGGCGACCCGCCGGGTCTGGCGCTCGGTCCCGGCGCTCGCCACGACGAAGTAGTCGGTGTAGGAGACCATGCCCCGCAGGTCGATGATCGTGACGTCGTTGGCGAGCATGTCGCCCGCGGCCCTCGCCGCAGTGGTGGCCATCTCGCGGCTCATCTCCTCCGGATCCTCCCGGTAGGCCTGCTCGCGGCTGCGGGCCGGTTCGCTGCGGCTCACGGCTTCTCCTTCTCCTTCAAGCTCTCTCCTTTCTTCGAACCGTCGTCCGCGTAGAGGTTCTTGCGCGCCATGATCCTGTAGACCTCCTCCGGTACCAGGTAACGTACGCTCCTCCCGCGCAGCATCCGGCGCCGGATGCCCGAGGCGGAGATGTCCACCCGCGAGCACTCGACGGGGATGATCCTGTCGTAGTTGTTCAGCGCGTCCTCCAGGTGGCTGAGCTTCGAGAGGTCGTAGCCGGGGCGGGTGGCGGCGACCATGACCACCTCCTCGAGCAGCCGGTCAGGCTCCTTCCAGGAGAGGAGGTTGGAGACCTCGTCCGCCCCGGCGATGAAGTACCACTCGACGTGCGGGTGGCGCTCCTTGAGCAGCCGGACGGTCTCGACGCTGTACATCGGGCGCCCGGCCTCTATCTCGATGGTGTCGACCGAGAAGCGCGGGTTGGCGGCCGTCGCGGCGCGCACCATCTCGAGCCGGTCGGCGACGCTCGCCCGCAGGCTGGAGGCCTTCTTGTGCGGCGGGATCCCGCCGGGGACGAAGACCACCTCCTCGAGATCGAGCTCGTCGGCGACCTGCTCGGCGATGATCAGGTGCCCCTGATGGATCGGGTCGAAGGTGCCGCCGAAGATGCCCTTCCTCATCTGAAGTCGAACTCCACCCCGCCGATCCTGACCTCGTCCCCGGGCCGGGCCCCGGCCCTCCGGAGCGCGGCCACGACCCCCCGGCGCTCGAGCTGCCGCTGGAAGTGCTCGACGCCCTCCCTGCTCTCCCAGTCGGTCTTGAGCGCGAGCCGCTCTATCTCCTCCCCGGAGACCTCGTAGTACCCCTCGGAGGCGCGCTCGACCCGCAGCCCCTTCCACCGCGGGCGGAAGACCCGGTGCGCCCGCGTCCCGGCCGCGGAGGCTCCCTCCTCCCGTTCGAGGTGCGCCAGGCGCTCCCTGAAGGCCTCGCGCAGCTCCTCCACCCCCTCGCCCGAGAGGGCGGAGACCTGCAGCGCCCCGGGGAAGGCCTCGCGGAGATACCCGCGCAGCTCCTCGTCGAGCAGGTCCACCTTGTTCAGCACGGTGAGCGTCGGCTTGCGCGAGAGCCCGGCCGCGCGCAACTCGGCGAGGAGCACCTCCCGCGCCTCCTCCGGGCTCTCCCCCGCGTCCAGCACGATCGCGAGCAGCCGCGCCCGGGCCACGTGGCGCAGGAAGCGGTTGCCCAGCCCCCGCCCCTCGCTCGCCCCGGCGATGAGCCCGGGGATGTCCGCCACGACGAACGGCTGCGGGTAGCCACTCTCGTCGACCACCCCGAGCGAGGGCGTGAGCGTGGTGAAGGGGTAGTCGCCGACCTTCGGGTGCGCCGCAGAGAGCGCGCGGAGCAGCGAGGACTTCCCGGCGTTCGGCAGCCCGACGAGCCCGACGTCCGAGAGGACGCGCAGCTCCAGGCGCACCTCGCGCTCCTCCCCCGGCAGCCCCCGCTCCCGGAAGGCCGGCGCACGCCGCGTCGGGCTCTTGAACGAGGCGTTGCCCCGCCCGCCCTCGCCGCCGCGCGCCGCGACGAAACGCTCCCCCTCGCGCGAGAGGTCGGCGAGAAGGCCCGAGGAATCGTACACGAGCGTTCCGAGGGGCACCGGGAGCACCACGTCCCTGCCGCGCTCCCCGGTGCGGTTGTTGCCCGAGCCGTGCCCGCCGCGACCGGCCTTTATCACCCGGCGGTAGAGGTACGGCTCGAGCGTCGAGAGGTCCGCGGTGGCCTCGAGGATGACACTCCCGCCGTCCCCCCCGCGCCCGCCGTCGGGACCGCCGCGCGGCTTGTACTTCTCGCGGTTGAAGGAGACGCTCCCGTCCCCGCCGCGACCGCCCCGGACGACGAAGCTGACCTCGTCTACGAACTGCAAGGGGGCTACATCCCCCCCACCTTCGGGATCAGACCGGCGCCTCCTCGACGACGCTCACCACGCTGCGGCCCCGCGAGCGCTCGAAGCGCACCCGGCCGTCGACTTTCGCGAACAGGGTGTCGTCCGAGCCGAGGCCCACGTTGTGCCCCGGACGCACCTTCGTCCCCCGCTGCCGGACGATGATGCTCCCGGCGGAGACGCGCTGGCCGCCGAAGGCCTTCACCCCGAGCCGCTTGCCCGCCGAGTCGCGCCCGTTGCGGGAGGAGCCTCCACCCTTCTTGTGCGCCATCTGCTATACCTCCGTTATCCTGATCTTCGTGAGCGACTGACGGTGGCCGGTCTTCTTCCGGTAGCCCTTCTTCGGCTTGTACTTGTAGATATGGAGCTTCTCGCCCTTGAGGTGCTCGACGATCTCGGCCTTCGCCGTGCCGCCGAACTCGTAGCTCCCCTCGCCCCCGGAGAGGCTAACCGGAAGCTCGACCACGTCCCCGACCTCGCCCGGGAGCCGCTCGACGAGCAGCTCCTGATCCTTTCGTACCCTGTACTGTTTTCCACCGCTCTTTATGACCACGAACATCTCGTTTCCTCTCTTCTCCGTGAGCTCAATCGGATGAGACCGAACCCAACGTCTCTTCGCAAGGATCGGGAGGTTAGTATACCAGAGAGAGCCTAGATCCCCTCTTCCCGGCGCGGCAGCTGGCGGGCGCGCATCGCGATGCTCTCCAGGAGCCCCACGGCCATCACGTCGACCACCAGGCTGCTGCGGCCGTAGCTTATGAACGGCAGCGGGATCCCGGCGACCGGCATGATCCCCATCGTCATCCCGATGTTCACGAAGACGTGGAACAGAAAGATCGTCGAGATGCCCGCCGCGAGCAGCACCCCGAAGCGATCGCGGGCTATCGTCGCCACCCGCAACGAACGCCAGATGAGTACGAAGAACAACCCGATGATCAGCACGCTCCCGACGAACCCGATCCTCTCCGCCAGGTTCGAGAAGATAAAGTCGGTGTGGTCCTCCGGCAGGAACCCCAGGTTCGCGAGCGTCGTCGCCCCGAGGCCCTTCCCGAAGAAGCCCCCCGAGCCTATCGCCATCCGCGACTGGCAGACCTGGTAGCTGATGCCGCTCGTGCAGTCGTGGTTGAGAAAAGCCGTGATGCGGGCGATCTGGTAGTCGGGGATGAGCCCGAGCTTCACGGCGATCCCCCCGACGACGGTCCCGACGAGGACGAGCCCCCCGAGCTGCCATATCCTCGCCCCCGCCGCGTAGGTGACCACCAGGAAGATCGCGCCGAAGACCCCGGCCGTGCCCAGGTCGGGCTGCAGAAAGACCAGAAACGCGGGCACCGCCGTGAGTGCGAGAGCCTTCAGCAGCACGGGTAGCCTTCCGGCATTGCTCGAGGCCAGATACCCCGCGAGCACCACCACCATGAGCGGCTTGGCGAACTCCGAGGGCTGCACCTGCACCGGGCCCA
Organism: Rubrobacter calidifluminis; assembly: GCF_028617075.1. Lineage (NCBI taxonomy): Bacteria > Bacillati > Actinomycetota > Rubrobacteria > Rubrobacterales > Rubrobacteraceae > Rubrobacter > Rubrobacter calidifluminis. Next base: position 14,891 of record NZ_JAQKGV010000014.1, read on the forward strand.
CATCGATCCAGCGCTGCGCTCCACCGGCCGAGACGCCGACCACCAGGACCACCGCGAGCATCGCCAGCACCACCCCGTAGATGGGGCGCAGGAAGCGCCGCCAGACACGGTAATCGACAAGCGCGAGAATTACCGCACCAGCGAGGCCGACGACGAGCCCCTGCGTCTGGCTTATCGCGTAGGCCCGCTGATCGCTCTGCCCCGCGATGTAGGCCGCCCCGATGCCCACGCCACACAGGGCCAGGCAGGTGAGCAGAAGGATCACGTCCAGCGAGCGGAGCCGGGAGGGAAGCCCCTCCGCACTCCGCTGTCCTGCACGCTGCCCGGTTATCAGGTCCATCCGATCCCCCTCACCCTGACACGCCGCAGGAGCCAAATACCGAACAGGTACGCGAGGGCACCGTTTATCACCGCGTCCGGCAGGACGCCGAGAAGGACAAACCTCCCGAGCGGGGGTCCGTTCATCCCCGCCAGTTCGGTGCCCAGCAGATGTATGATATCGTAGGCCGCAACCGAGAAGGCCGCCCCTTGCGTCAGCAGCAGCCGCTCTATACCCTTCACCTGTACCCTCCCGAGCCTGAGCGCGATCGCCGCGGCCACCAGCCCCCCGAGGGAACCCACCCCGAAGAGCCCCTCACCCAGGGCGTCCACGAGCACCCCGCCGAAGAACCCGAGCAGGAGCCCCTGCACCTCCTCGAGCCCGAAGGCGCAGATTACGACCGCGATCAGGGTGAGGTGCGGCGAGATCGTACCGAAGGTCAGGTAAGGCCCGATTATAGCCTCGATGATCGCCGCCACCACGACGAGCAGCACGGACCGGCCGACAGAGGTGCGCTCTACCATCCCGTGATCACCCGCACCTCCTCGAGATCGTCCGGGTGCACCGCGGGAGCCACGACGATCTTCTTGTACTGGTTGATGTCCTGGGAGCTCACCGACTTCACCCGGCCGACCAAAAGCCCCTGCGGGAACATCAGGCGGAAGCTCCCGGCCCTACCGCTGGTGATGACGTAGTCGCCGGGACGCACGTGCGCGCTCTGGTTGACGTAGTCGACCCCGAGATATCCTTCGTAGCTGGCCTCGAGCAACCCCTCGGGCGCGCTTCCCGAGCCGCCGGACTTCCTCGGCACGATCTCGACCCCGGCCTTGAAGCTCTGGTCGGTCACCAGTATCACCTCTGCGGTATTGGCGCTCACCTGCGCCGTCCGGCCGACGAGGATGTTGTCCCCGACCACCACCGGCTGCCCCGGTCTGACCCCATCGCTCGATCCCACGTTTATCATCACCCGGTCGGTGAACTGCCCGCCTATCGGTGAGATCACCTGTGCCAGCGGCGCGTAGCGGTAGTTCGGACGGCTCCCTTTGAGCATCGTCCGCAGCCGGTCGTTCTGCCGGGTGAGCGCAGCCACCCGGGCAGAGAGAGCTTCGTTCTTCTGCCGCAGGCGGCGCACCTCCCGGGAGCTCGCCCGGCCACCCCCGAAGACCCCCGAGAGCGCGTCCCCGGCGGTCTTGAAGGGATGGGAGACGGCGGCGACCGCCGTGCGCCCCGGACGCAGCACCTCCGCCGCACCGAGCTGCACCGTATGCAGCGGCCCCGAGTCGCCCTCCTTCGTGTAGACCGTAAACAGCACCGCACTCGCCACCAGCAGGATGATGAACGCCGGCAGGCCGCCGGAAGAGCGGGAACGCTTGCGTCGCCCCATCATCCCCTAAGCCGGGGAGAGCGCGCCGCGGTAGGAGTCTATCTCCTCCAGGTAGCGGCCGCTCCCGATCGCGACGCAGAGCAGAGGGTTCTCGGCTATGTGCACCGGGATGCCGGTCTCGCGCCGGATCCTCTCGTCCAGGTGGCGCAGGAGCGCCCCGCCGCCGGCCAGGACCATCCCCTGATCCACTATGTCCGAAGCCAGCTCCGGGGGCGTGCGGTCCAGCGTGTCGCGCACGGCGGCCACTATCGCCTCCACCGGCCCGCTTATGGCCTCCCGGATCTCCTCGCTGGTGATCACGACGCTCTTGGGCAACCCGCTGACGATATCGCGGCCCCGGATCTCGGCCGACTCCTCCTCTTCGAGCGGGAAAGCACTGCCAAGCTCCATCTTCAGCTGCTCGGCGGTCTGGCTGCCGATGATGAGCTTGTACTCCTTCTGGATGTAGCCCGAGATCGCCTCGTCTATGTCGTCCCCGGCGATCCTGATCGAGGACTTGGTCACGATCCCCCCGAGCGAGATCACCGCGACCTCGGTCGTCCCCCCGCCGATGTCCACGATCATGTTCCCCTGGGCCTCGTTCACCGGCATCCCGGCGCCGATCGCCGCGGCGAGCGGCTCCTCGATGGTGAACGCCTGCCGGGCCCCGGCTGCCTCCGTCGCCTCCCGGACCGCCCGGAGTTCCACCCCCGTCACCCCCGACGGCACGCAGACCACCACCCGCGGCCCCACGAGCGACTTCAGGGGCCGGCGCTTGGGCTGCGCCTTGTGGATGAAGTAGCGCAGCATCTTCTCGGTGACCTCGAAGTCCGCGATCACGCCGTCTTTGAGCGGGCGCATCGCGACTATGTTCTCTGGCGTGCGCCCGAGCATCCGCTTGGCGGCCGAACCCACCGCCACCACCCGGTCGGTCCTGGTGTCGATGGCGACCACCGAGGGTTCGGAGAGCACTATACCCTGACGCTTGACGAACACCAGCGTGTTCGCCGTCCCCAGATCCACCGCAACGTCGCGCCCAAAGAGTCCTAACATACCGCTCCCCGCCCGCTAAGGTTACCGGCCCCTCGCCCGAGAAACAACCTCAGAGGAGCCCCTGCTCTTTCATGCTGCAGTACCCCTCGCCCAGGATGACGTGGTCGAGAAGCTCTATCCCGACTATCCCTGCGGCCTCCACCATCCTCCTCGTGACCTCCTTGTCCTCCCTGCTGGGCTGGACGTTCCCGCTCGGGTGGTTGTGCGCCAGGATGACGCTGGCCGCGCTGGCCCTTATGGCCGGCTTGAAAACCTCCCGGGGATGGACCAGCGTCGCCGAGAGGGTTCCGACCGAGACCGTGGAGACTTCTATGACCTCGTTCTTGGAGTTGAGCAGCACGGCCACGAAGTTCTCCCGGTCCAGGTTGGCTATGCGCCCCCTCAGGAGCCCGTTCACGTCCGCCGGCGATGATATCACGGGACGGCTGCCGCTGCGAGAGACGCCGATGCGCCGCCCGAGCTCGACGGCGGCGAGCACGATGCACGCCTTGGCCTCCCCGATGCCCTTTATCCCGGTGAGCTCGTGCACCGAGGCGTCGTAGAGACCACGCAAACCTCCGGCCTCGGAGATGACGTGCCCGGCGAGCTCGACGGCGGTCTTCTCGCGGCTGCCGTTGCCGAACAGGAGCCCGAGGAGCTCGGCGTCGGAGAGCGCCCCCGGACCGGCGGCGAGCATCCGCTCGCGCGGCCTGAGCTCCGGCGGCAGCTGCTTTATGGTATATCTCCTCTCCCCGGCCACGGCTATCTAGTACCAGCGCAGCCCGTGCTTTTCAAGCATCCTGAGCGTGAGCGGCAGCGGCAGCCCGACCACCGCGGTGTAGTCGCCCGAGATCCACTCGACGAAAGCCCCGGCCCTCCCCTGTATGGCGTACCCGCCGGCCTTCCCGACCCCCTCCCCGCTGGCGGCGTAGGCTTCGATCTCTCCCCGCCCGAGGGCCCGCATCCGCACGGCGGTGACGGTGTGGGCGAGCGAGAGCTCCCCATCCCCGGCGACGGCGACGGCGGTGTAGACTTCGTGCCGCCTCCCGGAGAGCAAACCGAGCATGCGAAGCACTTCCACAGCATCCTCCGCCTTGCCGAGGACGCCCTCCCCGGGCAGGTAGACCACGGTGTCCGAGCCGAGCACCACGGCCCCATCCTCCCCGGAGGACACGGCGAGCGCCTTGCCCCGGGCGTTCTCCCGCGCGGTGCGCGCCGGATCCTCGAGCTCGACCTCCTCGAAGCCGCTCTCGCGCACCTCGAAGCGGAGCCCGACGCGCTCGAGGAGCTCCGCCCGCCGGGGGGAGGCGGAGGCCAGGACCAGCCCTGGCTTCCCCCGGCTCAGGACCCGAAGAAGAGCTCGAGCTCCCGCCTGGCGCTCTCGGGGGAGTCCGAGCCGTGGACCAGGTTGTCCGGCATGCTGAGCGCCAGGTCGCCGCGGATGGTGCCGGGGGCGGCCTTCGCGGGGTCGGTCGCACCCATGAGATTGCGGACCGCCCCGATCGCCCCCTCCCCCTCCACTCGCATCGCGACGATCGGCAGGGAGGTAATGAACTCGACCAGCTCCTCGAAGAACGGCTTCTCTCGGTGCTCGGCGTAGTGCTTCTCGGCCAGCTCCCGGCTCACCCGCATCATCTTCATCTCGCGGATCACGAGCCCCTTCCGCTCCAGGCGGCCTATGATCTCGCCGACGAGGCGCCGCTCGACGCCGTCGCCCTTGATCAAAAACAGGGTCTGCTCAACCAAACTTTCCTCCCTCCAGAAGAGCCCTTTTTCGGGTTCAGTACTCGATCTTGCCGCTGTTCTGGTTCACGCCGCAATAGGGGCAGATCTTCCAGTCGAGGTCCAGCGGCCTCTCGCACCTCATGCACGGCTTCTTGAGCTGCCAGCTGCACTCCGGGCACACCAGGTAGTCCCGCTCGACCATCGCCTGGCAGTTCGGACACAGAAGTACCCGGCTCCGGAGCTCCCGCTCGAGCACGGCGAGCTCGAGCTCGCGCTCGCGCGAGTCCAGAACGTACTCCGGCGGGCGCACGATCAGGTAAACCAGCGTCCCGACGAACGGGAAGACGATCGCCACGACCAGCCACACCAGCCGCAGAGCCCCGCGCCGGGAGGCGTCGGCGTAGGTCCAGTAGACGAGCGCCAGCCAGACGACCACGATAAAAAGCAGGATTATCTCCCCGGCCATCTTGAGCGCCGGGCTGGAGAGGAAGTTCGAGATGGCCCGGAAGGGATCCGTCTGAGCGAGCGCCATCATCCCACGAACCTCAGCACCAGTAAGTACCCCAGAACGAACGCGGCGGCGAAGACCCCCAGGAGGAGGAGCCCGGCGGCCCTCCAGATGCTCCTACCCCTCACGCAGCCACCTTATCGCCGCGGCGCAGGTGTAGAGCGAGCCGGTCACCAGCACCACCCCCCCCTCGCGCCGCATCTTCTCCACCATCCGGCCCACGGCTTCTCCTACCTCCTCCACCACGACAGCCTCCTTCCCCCGGCGGTCCCTCGGGTCATGCTCGACGATCAGCCGGTGCGGGTCCGCGGCCCGCCCGCTCTCGGGCCGGGTGAGAACCAGCGCGTCGGAGGCCCCGGCCACGGTATCAAGCATACTTGCAACTTCCTTGTCCCGCAAGCACCCGAAGACGACCCCGAGCGGCCGCCCGCCGAAGCGCGCCGCCACGGCCTCTATGGTGGCCCGGATGCCGGGCGGGTTGTGTCCCCCGTCGACGACGACCGGGACCCCCTCCCTCTCGTGCACCTCGAAGCGCCCGGGGAGCACCCCGGCGGCCCGCTCGAGCGCTTCTTTCCGCTCCCGCTCGCCGAGAGCCCTCCCGAGCACGACCTCCGCCACCCGGAGCCCGAGCGCGGCGTCCCGGGCCGCGTAGGGGGCCAGCCGGTCCCACTCCACCGCGCCGCCGGAAGCCGGAACCAGCCACGCCCCGGTCTCCCCGCACCGCTCGCGGGCCAGGCGGACGACCAGCGGGTCTCCGGTCCCGAGCACGAGCGTCCCGCCGGGCTGCACGCTCGCGAGCTTCTCGCGCGCGATCTCCTCGACGGTCTCCCCCAGGTACTCGGTGTGGTCGAGCCCGACGTTGGTCAGCACCACCACCGGCGGACGCACCACCGAGGTCGCGTCGTGGCGGGCGCCCATCCCCGCCTCGAGCACCGCCCACCCGAGCCCGGCCTCCCGGAAGAGGAGCAGCGCTCCGGCCGTCAGGATCTCGAACTGCGACGCCCCGACCCCCATCTCGTCGTCGAGGCGCATCACGCGGTCCATCACCCGGGCGAACTCCTCCTCCGAAACGTACCCCGAGGGCAACAGGATGCGCTCCGTGTAGGAGATGAGGTGCGGTGAGAGGTACGCCCCGGCGGGGTGCCCGCAGGCGGTGAGCGCCGCGGCCAGGGTGACGGTCGTCGTCCCCTTGCCGTTCGTCCCCACGACCTGCACGGTGCCGAAGTCCCTCTGCGGCTCCCCGAGCAGCGAGAGCAGCCGCTCCATGCGCTCAAGGCCGAGCGTTATCCGCTGCCGGGCGTCGAGAGCGGCGCAGACCTCGCCGTAGCCGCGGAGCTTGTTACCGGAGCTCTTCAAGGCGCTTCGAGAGCGTCTCGAGCGTGCGGCGGTTGGTCTCGAGCTTCTCGCGCTCGCGGCCGACCACCTCGGCCGGGGCCCGCTCGACGAACTTCTCGTTCGAGAGCTTCCCCTCGGCGCGGGCGATCTCCTTCTCGACCCGCCCGATCTCCCTGCGCAGCCGCGAGAGCTCGCGCTGCCTCATCTCCTCGGAGAGCGAGAGCTCGACGAAAGACCCGCCCGCCGGCAGCGTGGCCTTCGCCGCACCGTCCAGGCTCTCCGCCGGCCGCACCCCGGCGAGCGCGGTGAAGACCTCGGGCTCCACCCCCTCCGGGACGAGCCCCTCCAGCTCCCCGTCCACCCCGCTCTCGGCCCGGAACGCCCGGACGGCGGAGACCGCCTCCATGGTGCGCCCGAGCGCCTCCTCGGCCTCCTCGTCTTCGAGCGCCGGATCGTAGCGGGGGAACCCCTGCTCCACGAGCATCCGCTCGTGCCCGAGCAGACGGGACATCTCCTCGGTCGCGAACGGCATCACCGGGTGCAGCAGCCGCAGTATCCCGGAGAAGACCTCGCGCAGGACGCGCGGCGTCTCGGCGGAGGGCGCGACCTTGGCGATCTCGATGTACCAGTCGGCGAACTCGTGCCAGGCGAAGTCGTAGACGAGGCGCATCGCCTCGGAGAACTCGCATTCCTCGAGGAGCTCGTCGTAGCGGCGGGCGGTGCGGTTGAACGCCGAGAGGATCCAGCGATCCGAAACGGAGGGTCCCCCCTCCCCCGCCCCCTCGTACCCGGCGATGAACCGCATCATGTTCCAAAGCTTGGTTATGAAGCCGCGGCCCATCTCGGCCCGCTCGTGCGAGTAGGGGAAATCCTGCGTCGAGGACTGGTGCAAAAGCCCGAAGCGCACCGCGTCGGTCCCGTACTCCTCGAAGAGGTCCAGCGGGTCGATCGTGTTCCCCTTGGACTTGCTCATCTTCGTCCCGTCCTCGGCCAGCACGATCGAGTGGACGTTTATCTTGCGGAACGGGATCTCCCCGCGGAACCTGAGCCCCATCATGATCATCCGGGCCACCCACAGGTACATTATCTCGCGCGCCGTCGAGAGGAGGCTCGTCGGGTAGAAGTATTTCAGCTCCTCGGTCTCCTCCGGCCAGCCGAGCGTGGCGAACGGCCAGAGCGCCGAGGAGAACCAGGTGTCGAGCACGTCCGGGTCCTGCTCGAAGCCCTCCCCCGGGGGCTCTTTGGCCGCGACCACCTCCCCGTCGGGCCCGTACCAGATCGGGATGCGGTGCCCCCACCACAGCTGCCGGGAGACGTTCCAGTCCTGGATGTTCTTGAGCCACCGGATCGTCTCGCGCCGCCAGGAGTCGGGGTAGACCGTGATCTCACCCTTCTCGAGCGCCTCTATCGCGGGCCTCGCGAGCTCGCGCATCGAGATCCACCACTGCTCGGTGAGCCAGGGCTCGATCACGGTCCCGCACCGGTCGCAGTGCCCGACGCGGTGGGTGTGGTCCCTCACCTCCCCGAGCAGCCCCTCCTCCGCCAGCGCCCGCACGACGGCCTCGCGCGCCTCTCCGCGGTCGAGCCCGGCGAAGCGCCCGCCGTTCTCGTTGATCGTCCCGTCGGGGTTGAGGACGTTCACCGGCTCCAGCCCGAGCCGGCGTCCGATCTCGAAGTCGTTCGGGTCGTGCGCCGGGGTGACCTTCAGAACCCCCGTCCCGAAGGACGGGTCCACGTAGGGGTCGGCGAAGACCTCGATCTCCCGCCCCACGAACGGCACCGCCACCCGCCGCCCGACGAGCTCCCGGTACCGATCGTCCTCGGGGTTGACGACGAGCGCCACATCCCCGAGCATCGTCTCCGGGCGGGTCGAGAAGACCTCGGCGTAGGGCCTGCCGTCCGGGCCGGGCCCCTTACCGTCGACGAACGGGTAGCGCAGCCCGTAGAGCTTCCCCTCGACCTCCTCGTAGTTGACCTCCAGGTCGCTGATCGCCGAGCGGTCGCGCGGGCACCAGTTGGTGATGCGCTCCCCCCGGTAGATGAACCCGGCGTTGAAGAGCTCGATGAAAGCCTCGAGCACCGCGTCGGCGTAGCGCTCGTCCATCGTGTAGCGCAGCCGCCGCCAGTCCACCGCCGCCCCGAGCCGCTCGAGCTGCCCGAGGATCCTGTGCCGCGACTCGTCGGCGAACTCCCGACACAGCTCGACGAAGCGCTCCCGCCCGACGTCCCACTTGGAGAGCCCCTCCTCGCGGGTGAGCTTGCGCTCGACGACGTTCTGCAGCGCTATCGAGGCGTGGTCCACGCCCGGCAGCCACAGCGCCTCGTACCCCTTCATCTTCGCCCGCCGGATCAGGGCGTCCTGGATCGCGCCGTTGAGCGCGTGCCCCATGTGCAGCGCCCCGGTGACGTTCGGCGGGGGCATGACTATGCAGTAGGGCTCTCTCTCCGGGCTCGGGTCCGCCTCGAAGACCCCGGCGCGTCGCCACTCCTCGTAGACGCGCCGCTCGACCGAGGCGGGGTCGTAGGTCTTGGGGATCTCGCTCTGCTTCAACTCTCCTCTTCTTAGGCCGTCTCTTCCTCGTCGTAGGTGTACTTGGACTCGCCGGAGTGGGTCACGAGCGTGGGCTGCACCCCGTCGGTGACGGTGTCGGCGTCCACCACGCACCGCGCCACGTCCGACCGGCTCGGCAGCTCGTACATCGTCGGCAACAGGGTCGCCTCGATGATGCTCCTGAGGCCCCGCGCCCCGGTGCCGCGCTCGAGCGCCTTGCGCGCTATGGCGGCGAGCGCCTCCTCGGTGAAGGTGAGGTCGACCTTGTCGTAGCGGAAGAACTGCCGGTACTGCCTGACCAGCGCGTTCTTCGGCTCGGTGAGGATGCGCACCAGGTCTTTCTCCCCGAGACCCCGCAGCGTCGAGATGACCGGCAGCCTGCCGACGAACTCCGGGATGAGCCCGTACTTCAGAAGATCCTCCGGCTGGACGTGGCGCAGGATCTCGTCCGGGTCCTCCTTGCCGCGCGCCTCGAGGCTGCTGCCGAAGCCGATGCTCTTCTTGCCGATCCGCCGGCGGATTATCTCCTCGAGCCCGCCGAAGGCGCCGCCGCAGATGAACAGGATGTTCTTGGTGTCTATCTGCAGGAAGTCCTGGTGGGGATGCTTCCTGCCCCCCTGCGGCGGGACGCTCGCGACCGTCCCCTCCAGGATCTTCAAGAGCGCCTGCTGCACGCCCTCCCCCGAGACGTCGCGGGTTATGGAGGGGTTGTCGGCCTTGCGGGCGATCTTGTCGATCTCGTCGATGTAGATGATCCCGGTCTCCGCCTTCTTCACGTCGAAGTCGGCGGCCTGGATGAGCTTGAGCAGGATGTTCTCGACGTCCTCACCGACGTAGCCGGCCTCGGTCAGAGCGGTCGCGTCGGCTATCGCGAAGGGGACGTTGAGGATGCGGGCGAGCGTCTGGGCAAGCAGCGTCTTGCCGCTGCCGGTCGGCCCGATGAGCAGGATGTTGGACTTCTGCAGCTCGGTGCCGTCGGGCGACTCGGAGCCCATCTGGATCCTCTTGTAGTGGTTGTAGACCGCCACCGAGAGGACCTTCTTCGCCTCCTCCTGCCCGATGACGTACTCGCTCAGGATGCGGTTTATCTCGCGGGGCTTGGGGAGGTCGTCCTCCTTGAGGACGTCTGGCGAGGAGAATTCCTCGTCTATTATCTCGTTGCAGAGCTCGATGCACTCGTCGCAGATGTAGACGCCAGGACCGGCGATAAGCTTCCTCACCTGCCGCTGGCTCTTGCCGCAGAAGGAGCACTGCAACTGGTCGGACGGGTCTCTCATCGCATCCTCCCCAGGCTCTCGCTCGTCATGCCGCTAGTGACGCCGGATGATGTTGTCTATGACGCCGTACTCGACCGCCTCCTCCGGGCCCATGATGTAGTCCCGGTCGGTGTCGCGCTCGATCCGCTCGTAGGGCTGCCCGGTCCTCTCGGCGAGGATCTCGTTGAGGCGGCGCTTGGTCCTCACCAGCTCCTGCGCGTAGATCTCGACGTCGGAGGCCTGCCCGCCGATGCCCTGCGTGCTCGGCTGGTGCAGGAGTATCCGGGTGTTCGGGAGCGCGTTGCGCTTGCCCTTCGCCCCCGCGGCGAGCAGGAAGGCCCCCATCGACGCGGCCATCCCGAGCGCGGTCGTGACGACGTCGGGCTGGATGAACTGCATCGTGTCGTAGATCGCGAGCCCCGCCGTCACGCTCCCGCCGGGGGAGTTTATGTACAGGTTGATGTCCTGCTCGGGATCCTCGCTCTCCAGGTGCAACAGCTGCGCCATTATGGCGTTGGCGACCTGGTCGTCCACCGGCGTCCCGAGGAAGATGATCCTGTCCTTCAGAAGCCGCGAGTAGATGTCCATCGCCCGCTCGCCGCGCGGGCTCTGCTCTATCACGTAGGGGATGACCCCCTGTGGGTCGAACCTCTGCATCTCCTCTTACTCCTCTCCGGTTGCGCTCTTCTCCGCGGCCCCGCCACCCTCGGCGGCGGCCTCGACCTTCTCTTCTTCCTCTTCGGGCATCTCGGTCGGGACGGCGTTCTCCACCAAAAAATCGAGCGCCTTCTGCCGGGCGAACTCCTCCTCGAGGATCTGGTAGGTGCCGTTCCTGCGCATCGTCTCGGCGACCTCTTCCGGCTTGCGACCACCGTCCTCGGCGATGTGGCCTATCTCGTGCTCGATCTGCTCCCTGTCGGGCTCGATGCCCTCGGCCGCGACGACCGCGTCGAGCACGAGCTCCTTCTTGACCGTGTCCGCGGCGTCGTCCCGGACGCGCTCCTTCATCTCGTCCCGGCTCACCCCGGCCATCCGGTAGTAGCTCTCGGGGTCGACCCCCTGCGCCCGGATGCTCCGCTCGAAGCTCTCGACCATCTCCTCGGCCTTGTCCTCGACCATGACCTCGGGAACCTCGACCTCGGCCTCCTTCGCCACCGCGTCGAGCACCGCCGTGCGGAACTCGCCCTCGACCTGCCGCCGGGCGGCCTCCTCGAGCTCCTCCCGGATGGCCCCCCGCAGCTCATCGAGCGTCTCGAACTCGCTCGCCTCCTTGGCGAACTCGTCGTCGAGCGGCGGGAGCTCGCGCTCCTTGATCTCCTTGACGTGCACCCGGAAGAGGACCGACTGCCCGCGCAGCGACTCCTCCTCGTAGTCCATCGGGAAGGTGACGGCGAACTGCTTGCGCTCCCCGGCCTTCATCCCGACGAGGTTCTTCTCGAAGTCCTCCAGGATCTCGCCGCTCCCGACTTCGAGCATGTAGTCCTCGGCCGAAGCCCCGGGCACCTCGCCCCCGGTCATCTTCTCGCCGTTGAAGTCCAGGATGACGAAGTCGCCCTCCGCGACCGGCCTGTCCTCGACCGCACCGAGCGTGGCGAACTGGCCCCGGAGCTCCTCCAGGCGCGCCTCGACGTCCTCCTCGGTTATCTCGACCTTCCTCTTGGGGACCTCGAGTCCCTTGTAACGGCCGAGCTTCGCCTCGGGGCGCACGGCCACCGTCGCGGAGAACCGGAAGCCCTCCTCCTCGTCGAGCGGCTCGTCGAAGTGGATCTCGGGCCGGTCTATCGGGCGGAGGTTCTGCTCGATGACGGCCTGCGAGTACCAGGAAGGCAGCCGGTCCTGCAGCGCCTCCATGTAGATGTAGTCGCGGCCGAGATGGCTCTCGAGCATCCGCCGGGGGGCCTTGCCCGGCCGGAAACCGGGGACCCGCACCTTCTGGCGCAGCTCCCTGACCTTCGCCTCGACCCCCTCCCTGACCGCCTCGGGTGGAACCTCCACCTCGATCCGGACCTTGTTGTCTTCCAGTTTGGTTACGTTCGCCGTCATTTACTCCAACTCTTCTCGTCTACAGGCCGCTTCTTCAGCTCGTCGCGTCATGCGCAGTGCGAGAGGCGGGATTTGAACCCGCACGCCCGTGAAGGGCACTAGATCCTAAATCTAGCGTGTCTACCGTTCCACCACTCTCGCACTCCCGAAAACATAAACCGCAAACGATTATAACAGCAGCCCTGCCCCCGCCCCGCCAGGCCCCATGGTTTACGCTACGGGCGCACGAAGGACGCCGGGGCCTCAGATCATCTTCTTCCAGTACAGGTAGAAGATCATCGCCACCCCGAGCAGCATCATGACCCCGCTCACGATGTACATGCCATAGGGGTTGTGCTGCGCGAGGAAGTTCTCGTGGCTGAAGTTCATCCCGTAGACGCCGGTGATGAAGGTGAGCGGGAGGAAGATGGTCGAGATGGCCGTCAGCCGCTGCATGGTCTTGTTTATCCTCTGGGTCTGCTGAGTGGTGTAGATCTCGAGAGACCCCGCGAGGTAGTCGCGCATGGTGTCGATCATGTCCACCACCCGGTCGAGGTGGTCGCGCACGTCGTCGTAGTGCATCCGGCTCTCCTCGGGGATGAGCCGGGTGGTCGGCCGAAGCAGCACGCTTATCACGTCGCGCAGAGGCACCGCGAGCCGCCTGAGGGCCGTCAGCTCGTGCTTGAGGTGGAAGAGCGAATCGAGCACTGGAGAGTCCGCGTCTGCCTCCTCGGCCAGAAGCCTGTCCTCTATGCCGTCGACCATCGCCGAGAGCCGGTTCATTATCGGGAGGTACTCGTCGACTACCGCGTCGAAGACCGTGTGCGCGACGTTGGCCGGCAGCGCCGAGACGAACTCGTCTCCTTTGAGCAGCCGCCTCCTCACCCGCTCGAGCTCGCGCAGGGGCCGCGGGTGGACGCACACGACGTAGTTGGGCCCCACGTACATGTCTATCTCGACGGTCTGCACCCGGCGGGTCTTCTCCGAGAGGTGGAAGGAGAAGAGCGCGATGAACAGGTAGTCGTCGTAGATGTCCACCTTGGGCAGGTGGCTCCTGGTGAAGCAGTCCTCTATCGTGAGGTCGTCGAACTCGAAGACCTCGCGCAACAGCTCGCCGTAGCGCCCGTTCTGCCCTCCCTCAACACTGTAGATGTCGCACCAGATCAGCGCCTCGGGATCGGCGAGATGCTCGGGCAGCTCGTCGATCCCGACGTCGGTCCGCAACGTCCCGGACCCGTCGAGGACCAGGATGTCGACGCTCTCGGGCAGGTTCTTGGTCTTCGTATACTCCACGACGTCACAGATTCTACCAGCCCGCCCCCCGTCGAAACGATCGTTCTCCACCCCCTCTCTTCCTGCCGGATCCGCCGATCGCCTCCCGTACGCCGGCGGCGACGAGGGAGGCGTATAACCTGGCCCCGAGCGGCGTGAGGTGCACACCGTCGGGTGCGAAGTACTCCGGATGTCCGGCGCTCGCCGCGTGCCAGTCGACGAGCACCGCCCTGGCGGGATACCGCCTCACCCCGGCGGAGATCACGGCGTTGTTCGGGGGTATCCATGGCCTCGGCGCCGCATCGTCGACGAAGACGACCCCCCGCGCCCCATCGAGCACCCTCATGATGGTGTCGAACTCCCGGGGCGTTATGGTCCCATTGGTCCCGAGGTGCACGACGACCACCCCGCCCGTGAGCCCCCGGGACCGCAGCCGCTCCAGAATGCCGATCGCGGGCTCGACCTGCAGGCCGACCCGCGCGTCGACCGCGACGAGGTCGGGGATGTCCCGCTCGAGATAAGGCACCGCATCCAGCATCACCGACTCACCGACGGCCACCACCGGAACGTAACCCCTGACAAAGGAACCTCTCCAACCGGAGCCGTCCCGTCCCCCCACGGCCGTCCGACCCCCTCGCGCGGTACGTAGGGTGCCCCCGGATCCCACACCACCGGTCGTGCCGCCGGGCGCGCTCGACTCCCGCGTCGAGGCCGGCACCCGCGCGGAGGTACCGCCCGTCGCCGCCTCGACCCCTGATGTCTCACCGGGACGAAACCGGTGCCCGTCACAACCGGTGGCGAGCAGCACGGCGACGAGGACACATACCACCCCGATGCCCATACTCCACCGCACAGCACGCGCTATATGTAATCCACGCTCCCGCACGAAGACCACACCCTCTGGCATTGCCGTATAATCATCAAGGTATCATCGAGAGGTAGAGGTTCCAAGCATACGAACAGCGAGGTGGAGATGGCAGGGGCTCACAGACGCAGGCTCTCCGACGAAGGCTTCGAGCTCGTGGCCGAGCAGTTCAAGGTCTTCGCCGAGCCGATGAGGTTGAAGCTCGTCTACGCGCTCATGGACGGCGAGAAGAAGGTATCCGAGCTGGTCGAGGAGACCGGAGGGCTGCAGGCCAACGTCTCTAAACACCTGGGGGTGTTGCTCGATGCCGGGGTCGTCAGACGGCGCAAGCAGGGTACGAGCTCCTACTACCGCATAGCGGACGAGAAGGTCTACGAGCTTTGCGATCTTATGTGTGGCTCGGTGGAGAGTCGGCTCTCCGGCCGTCTGGAAGGTCTCGCCCTCTCCTGAGGATTATCTGCAAGACAAGAAGAGGGGGCGGGTCGTAGGACCCGCCCCCTCTTTCGTTCCAGAATCGGCCGGGGATGCCTTCTCTCAGGCCACACGCCCTTCGAAGGGGAACCCCTCCTTCTTCCAGTCCTTTACGCCCCCCGAGACGTTGGCGACGTCGATACCATCCCCGGAGAGCATCTTCGCCGCCATCGCGCTGCGGCTCCCGGAGCGACAGATCGTCAGGATCCTACGTCCCTGCGGAAGATCCTGGCGGCGCTCCTGCAGCTCGCCGAGCGGGATGTGCAGCGCACCGGGGACACGTCCGGCCTCCCACTCGTCGCCCTCGCGCACGTCGAGCAGCACGGCGTCGTCGGAGGAGAGCTGCTCGTAGGCCTCGCGCGGGGAGAGGTCCGGCACCGAAGACCCGCCGCCGAAGAGCCACCCGAACATCAGGCGGCCTCCCCGGCGAAGCGCGCGAGCCCGAAGGCCTCCTCTATCATCCCCTTGGGCAGGGCCCCGACGACGGCCTGCGGCTGCTTACCCGGCTCGAAGAAGGCGATCGTCGGTATGCTCGATATACCGAACCTCCCCGCTGTACCGGGCTCGGCGTCGATGTTCACCTTCGCCACCTTGACCCGGCCGTCGTACTCCTCGGCGATCTTCTCCATCACCGGCGCCACCGCCCGGCAGGGAGCGCACCACTCAGCCCAGAAGTCCACGATCACGGGGACCTCGGAGTTTATAACCTCCTCCTCGAAATTCTCTTCTCCGACCTGTACCGGAACCGCCATCTCTCTCGAAAACCTCCCGTCTCTGAAAATCTTCACGAAGCCCGGCGGGCGAGCTCCTGGTCGATGCGCGGCCGGTCGAAACCGACGATCCACCTGCTGCCGATCTTTATCACCGGCACGCCGGTAGATCCGGTCTTGCGCGCCAGATCCCGCGCCGCCGCCGGGTCGCGCTCTATGTTCACCTCCTTGAAAGGAACCCGCCTCTCCTGCAGATATCGCTTCGCCCTCCTGCACCACGGACAGCTCGACGTCGTGAATACGATCACCTTCGACATACCGCTCCAGACCTCCTTAGTTCTAATCACCGGCGAGCTCGCCCACGACGCGCTCGAAGTCCTCCCGGACCCGCCGCGCGATCGCGTCGAGCCTCTCGTTGCCTACTACGGAGAGCATGACCTCAGGCTCTACCGCCGCAACCACCGTACGCCCATCCCGCCGGTAAACGGCCAAATTGCAAGGCAGAAGCGCCCCGAGGTCGGGCTCGACCCCCAGAGCCTCGCTCGCCAGCGGCGGGTTGCAGGCCCCGAGGATCACGTACGGCTCCCTCTCCACCCCAAGCCTCTCCTTGAGCTTCGCAGCGACGTCTATCTCACAGAGTACCCCGTAACCGGCCTCCGCCAGCAGTGCCCGCGCCCGCTTCACGACCTCCTCGAAAGGAAGCGCGGTCCTGCCAGAGATTACATACCCTTCACGCATCACGCCCGTCCTCCTCAACAAAACATCCGCCAGAGATCGCCATCCAGCTTTATATTACCACATAATCATAAATACACAAAAGATTCATCCCTGGTGTGGTGTTCGTATGGAGGCATCAGGCGAACGCTATGTAGGCGATGAACGCGGTTCCGAAGAGCAGGACGCCGAGGGCGACGAGGAGGTAGAGGGCGGCGGAGTCTGTGAAATATCCCTCCTGTATGTTCCTTCTGAACCTGACGAAATGAACAAGGGCCGCGACTTCTATGAGGCCGCCGAGCGCGACCAAGGCCAGCCCGACTGCCGAAAGCCCGGATGGGGGCTGATGGACAGAGGGCAGAAGCACGCCTGAGGTGCGGGCGATCGCGTGCAGCAGGATGCCGAATCCTATCGCGTTGAGGCCGGTGCGCACCCAGGAGAGGACGGTGCGCTCGCCCGCGAGCTCCTCGCGCCAGAGGGTCTCGCCTTCGGGGATCTCGCCGCGCAACCTAGCTCCCCTCCAGGAGGGCGTAGACGATGAAAGCCATGGCGAGCAGTAGGCTGCCGACCACGACGACCATGTAGGGGGTGGCGCTGGCCAGGAAGATCCCCTCCCGGATCATGCGACGGGTGCGGAAGAACTGGAGGGAGCCGGCGATCAGGGTTATGCAGCCCAGCGCGACCATGACGACGCCGAAGCTTTCGGAGGCGGCGGCCCCCCCGCCCGAACCGGCCACCAGCGCCCCGGCCCGCTCGACGACGAAGCCCACCGAGATCAGGCCGACCCCCGTCCTGACCCACGCGAGGAGCGTCCTTTCGTTGGCCAGATGCTCCCTTATCTCGGTGTCCCGTTTGGGGCGCTCAGCCTTCTCCTCGAAGCCCTTGCGCCGGAAGAGCCTCAAACTCCACCCCCGGATCCGCCGCGGCCAACTGCCACCTCGCAAAGCAATGATATCACCGGCGCATCTTCCTCAGTCTCTCCCGGAATGGACGAAGAACATCTCCCTCGCGGGACGGAAGGGACGGTCGAAGACCTCCGGGCGCCTGAGGCCGTTCTCGAGCGGGCCAGGCCGGGTCATCGCGAGCCAGCGGCGGTAGACCTCGAGGCTCTTCTTCGTATCCACGCAGACGTCCCCGTAGCGGTCCCCCTCGCGGGCCTTCTCGACGAAGACGGCCTGGTGCCAGCAGTGCATCCCGCTTATCGGGTCTGGATGGACCGGGAAGGTGAGGTTCTGGTGCACCCCTCCGTCCCCCCAGAAGATGCGCCTGGTGTCGGGGTCTGGGGAGTCGTAGGGGTGCGGGCCTTCAAGCTGGCGCATACTCCAGATGCCATCGCCGGTGCGTTCGATCTCGATGACCGCGCCGGACCAGTGCTCACCTCCCGCATCCTGCCTCCTGCGCCAGCGGCCCAGGTGATGCGAGCAGGCGACGACACCCGGCGTTATCCCCTCGGTGACCCACGCGTGGTTGACGGAGTAGCCGATCTCGGTCACGACCCGTACCAGGTCCCCGGTCTCTATGCCGCGCTCCCCGGCGTCCTTCGGATGGATCCAGAGCGGGTTCTTGTTGGAGATCTCGTTGAGCCACTTGGAGTTTCCGCTTCTGGTGTGGATGAGCGTGGGCAGACGGAAGGTGGCGTTGAGGACGAGCTGCCCCTCCTTCAGGTTCTCCGGGTGGACGTGGCTCTTCTCGTAGCAGGGCGTGGCGTACTCGGGCCAGCCCCACTCGGCGAGCGTCCGGGAGAAGATCTCGAGTTTGCCGCTCCTGGTCGGGAAACCTTCGCGGGGTTCACCTTTCACCTGCACCCCGACGTGCGGCAGACGGCGTTTCTCCCTTATGACCCCCTCGCTGCGGCTCTCTTCGGTGGTGAGGGTGCCGTCCGGTTCGACGCGGGCACCCTCCACCTCCTCGGGAGAGAGGATGCGCATGTGGCGCTCGTACGTCTCGCGCTTTACCTCGAAGGCCCCGTAGCGTCTCATGTACTCGAGCGGCGTGAGCCCCTCCCCGGCGGCCTTCTCCGGCAGGCCGGGTACGGCGTTCTCGAAGATCCAGCGGTAGTACTCCTCGACGGTGAGCTTCTCGCCGGGCCGGTAGGGGCTCTCGAAGTGTTCCCGGATGCCCAGAGACCCGTCCGGGTCTATCTTCCAGGAGAGCTCGATCCAGAACTCGTCGTCCTCCCAGACCTCGCCGGGGTTGGCTTCGTAGGTGTAGGTGATCTTCTCCCCCCGCCGCCTCGCCGCCTCGCGCAGCACGGGCTGGCGGAAGGAGATCCAGGTCCCCGAGTGGGTCTCCTGGCTCATCAGGTCGTGACGCTCCGGGCCGTGCCCCAAAGGAAGCACGTAGTCGGCGAAGTACGCCGTCTCGTTCCACGTCGGCGTCAGGGCCACGTGGCAGCCGACGTACTCCTCGTTCTGCAGGACCTCCATCCAGCTGAAGCCGTCCGGGAAGGTCCACACCGGGTTGATGACCCGGCTGAAGTACACCTCCATCCTCCCACGCCCTTCCATGAGGAAATGCGGGATGAGGAAGCTCATCTCGTAGTTGGCGAGCGGGTATTCGTCCGGGTAGTTGAGAGAGTTCCACGCCTTCTGCGGCTCGGGGTGCTTCCAGAACTTCGGCACCCACTTGCTCCAGCCGTTCGGGTTGGTCCCACCCTTGCGGCCCCAGCTCCCGGTGAGGACGTTCAGGAAGACGAGCGCCCTGCCGGCCATCCAGCCGTGCAGGTTGGCCGCCGTCGCCGCCCGCCAGGTGTGCGAGGCGACGCGCGGCGCGGCCTCCCCGATGACCCGGGCCACCTCGACTATCTTCCCGGCCTCGACCCCGCTCTCCCTCTCGGCGTACTCGGGGGTGAAGAAGGCGTAATCTTCTTTCAAAGCCTCGATGAAGGCGTCGAAGGAGTCCTGCTCCCTCTCCGGGTGTTTGTTCTGCATGTACTCTGGCCAGCTGGTCCAGTCGCGCAGGTACTCCGCGTCGTAGAGGCCCTCGTCGAGGATGATCTCAGCCATCGCAAGGAAGAGGGCGGCCTCCGAGCCCGGGCGGGCCGGCAGCCAGTAGTCGGCCATCGCCGCCGAGTTGGAGAGGCGTGGATCGACGACGATGAGCTTCGCCCCCTTCATCTTGCCCTCGATGATGCGCTGGGCGTGCGGGTTGAAGTAGTGACCAGACTCCAGATGGGAGCTCATGAGGATAATCGCCTGGGCATTGGCGTGGTCGGGGGAGGGCCGGTCGAAACCACTCCACACCTGGTACCCGAACCGCCCGCCGGAGGAGCAGACGTTGGTGTGCGAGGTGTGGGCGTCCACGCCCCACGCCTTGAAGACGCGGTCCATGTGCTCGAGCTCGAAGCCGGGCCGGCCGACGTGGTAGAAGATCTCGTCGCGCCGCCCCTCCACGATGGCCCGGCGCACCCGCTGCGCTATGTCTTCGAGGGCTTCATCCCAGGAGACGCGCTCCCACTGTCCCGACCCGCGCGGTCCCTTCCTCCTCAAGGGGTGGAGGATACGGTCGTGGTCCTTTATCTGGTTGATGGTCGCAGGTCCTTTGGCACAGTTGCGCCCGCGGCTCCCGGGGTGCAGCGGGTGCCCCTCGAACTTGCGGACCTCGCGGCTCTCTTTGTCTATGTAGGCAAGCAGCCCGCAGGCGGCTTCGCAATTGAAACAGACGGTCGGGACGATCTGGTAGCTCTTCTTCTGTCGGCGGGTCCACCCTTTCGCCTCGTACTCCGTCCAGTCGTCCCACCGCTCGGGCGGGGGATATCCGGTGAGCGAGCTGCCCGGCGCGAGCCGGCGCACGTCCCCCCGCTCCGGCTGGTCCACGTCGGGGATGATGTGGAGCTTCGTCGCCACCCGCTCGATGAGCGGTCTTTTCGGTTCCACGCGAGTCACTCTCTCCTCCTCCTACCTTCAGGCCAGCGGGATGAGCTGCGGGGCCTCGACCCAGGCGTGCTCGGTCGCGAAGATCCCGGCGAGCGCGAAGACCCCGGCCGCGGCCGCGAGCACCGGGACCCCGAAGAGCGCCGAGAGCCCGACGAGCCCGAGCGGAACCAGGCTCCCCAGCCCGACCGAGACCCCCCAGAAGAGCCTCCGGTAGCGCCCCTTGTAGATCATCTCGGCCGCGCGCGCCGCATCGCGGTCGGGGTGCCTGACGCCGAGCTCGGCCCAGAAGACCAGCAGCCCGACGAGAAGCCCCGCCGCGAGCACGGCCGAGAGCGTGCCCTGCAAAGGAGCGAGCCCCCCGACGAACAGCGAAGCGATCAGAAGGGCAGCGGCCCCGGCGACCGCGGCGTGGGTGAGCATGTGAACCGGGAGCGCCGGGCTCTGCCAGAAGCTGCGCCCCCTGGACTGGGCGAAGAGGTACGCAGTGTAGACGGCCGTCGCCCCGGCGGCGACGACGAGCGGCCAGGCGAGCACGGCGGTCGCCTCCTGCCCCACCTCGTCCGGGAGAACCCCGAAGAAGGCGAGCGCCTCGGCGACCATCCAGAGCCCGAGCAGGGCCCCGAAGCCGGTGATGATGTACGCACCCTTTACCAGCCAGCTCCTCCACTGCGGCCGCAGCAGGACGTAGTGGAAGCGGTCCGGCCGGTCGAGGTCGAGGATGAGAAGCGCCCCGGTGGCGAGCAGGAACACGAGCCCGAGCAGCGCCCCACTCCACAGGGCCACCCCCGAGAGCGCCACCCCGAGCCCGGCGGCGAGGAACGTGATCCCGGCCGCACCGGCAGATATCGCCTTGGTCCAGACGTAGGCGGGAACCTCCCGGCCCCACATCACGCCCTTGTTCGGCTCGTCGTAGGTGCGCCGCGCCCGCTCGGGTTGGGGCTCCGGCTCGCCACGACCCGGCTTCTTCCCAAGCGGGATGATCCCCTGCAGCACACCCCCTCCGCCGGCGTTCGGGCTGTCCGGGGCGTGATGCCCGACGCCGCGGCGCTGGTTGGACCACATGTAGTCCGACGCGACGGGGGCGTCGTCGGGGGTGAGCGCGGCCTCGTCCCCGTTTATGTAGAAGAGCTTCGGCTTCGTACCCTTCTCCGGCCTGCGGGTGGTCACCTTCTCGCGGGAGAGGAGGCGGCTGATCTCGGTCGTCGGATCGTCCATGTCCCCGCTTATGATCGCGTGCTCCGGGCAGACGTTTACGCACGCGGGCTCGAGGCCCATGTCCACCCGGTGGGCGCAGTAGTTGCACTTGGCCGCCGTGTGGCTGTCGGGATCTATGTACAGGGCGTCGTACGGGCACGCCTGGGTGCAGGCCTTGCACCCGATGCACCGGTCGCTGTTGAAGTCCACGATCCCGTCGTCGCGGATGTACAGCGCCGTCACCGGGCAGGCTTCGACACAGGGCGCGTCCTCGCAGTGGTTGCAACGCATCACGTGGAAGGCTCGCTGGGTGTCGGGGAATTCCCCCTTCTCGATGTACTTCACCCAGGTCCGGTTCACCCCGAGCGGCACCTCGTGCTCGGCTTTGCACGCCACCGTGCACGCGTGACAGCCGATGCATTTTCGGTTGTCTATTATGAAGCCGTAGTTCGCCAAGGAACCTCCTCCCGACTCATTGCGCGAAACCATGCTAGCAACGCCCCGAGAGCCGAACCATACTCGCCCCCCGAACGAGCCATAGGCTCCTCCTATACAACCGCCTTCACCGGGGCACTATACTTCTGGCGGGTACGGATTCTCGGGGAGCAAAAGATGTACGAAGAGCAGGGAACAGGCCTGAAGGTTCGCAACGGCAACCTGGAGATCGCGCGCCTGAACGCGAAGGTCGCCTCCATAAAGCTCTCCATCCGGGCTCTTCTGGGGTGGGGGGCGGCGATACTCCTGATCTCGGGGCCGCTCTCCGCGCTCACGCACCTGTGGTGGCTGGTGCTGATCTTCGGGGCGATCCTCCCGCTCGCGGTCGGGGCCGGCAGCCGCCTCTCGGGACTCGCTCAGACCAGGGCCCGCCTCGCCGCCGAGGCCGACGGCGAGAAGGAGCTCCTGCTCGCGCTCGAGCGCTGCGGGTCGCTCACGCCCGCCCGGGCGGCGATAGAGACCTCCCTGAACGTCTCCGAAGCGGACCGCCTGCTCGGCGAGCTCGCCGCGGCGGGTTACCTGGAGGTGCGCGTCGAGGATGGCAGGATCACCTACACCCTCTGAGAGAGATCCCGCCGGCAGAGCCCGAGCAGGTACTCGAAGAACTTCCGCTCGGTCGGGTTCAGCTCCGCCGAAGGGTTGCGGATCATGGTGAACCGCCGCGGGATCGAGAACCCCTCCGCAACCGCCAGATGCCCGGCCTCTATCTCCAGGCGTATCGTCTCCCGCGAGAGCAGCGAGAAGCCGAGCCCGGCCTCTATCGCTTCCTTGATCGCCCCGGTGCTCCCCAGCTCCATCCGCACGTCCAGCACGATCCCCATCTCCGAGACCGCCCGCTCTATCACCTCCCGCGTCCCCGATCCCTTCTCCCGTGAGATGAACGGCTCAGAACCGAGCTTCCCCGCCTCCACACCCTCCCGCACCCACGGATGGCCCGGCGCGACCACCACGACCAGCTCGTCCTCCAGCAGCGGCACGCTCTCGAACGCCCCCCGCACCTCACCACCCTCTATGACGCCGAAGGCAACCGTCCCCCGTCCCACCAGCGACAAAACCTCCCTGGTGTTGCCCACGAAGAGCTCCGGCAACACCCCCGGCTCCCGCTCCCGAAACCCCCGCAGCCACGCCGGGAACAGATGCTCCCCAAGCGTCGAACTCGCCGCCACGTACAGCCGGGAATCCCTCCGGCCACGCAGCGTGTGCAATACCTCCTCCACCCCCTCCACCTCGTCCAGCGCCCGCCGCGCCTGCTCGTAGAGCAGCCTCCCGTGCTCCGTAGGTTCCACCCCCCGCCGCGAGCGCTTGAGAAGCGGCACCCGCGCCTCCCGCTCGAGCTCCGCCAGACGCTCGCTCACGCTCGGTTGTGACAGGTACATCCGCTGCGCAGCCCCCGAGACGCTCCCCTCCTCCACCGCCGCACAGAACGCCTGCAGAGACCTGAGCTTCATGACCCCTCTCTCATTTTCGCTTTTATTTCATATATTACTATACTGATATAGGCTGAATCTATGGGCTGCCTCGCGACCGGTGTATCCGACTCGGAGACGCATAGGTTTCTCCTATGCTTACATAATAAAATCCATTACATGTGGTGGTGGATGTCATCGGGATGATTGCTAGCATTTCGGGGGAGGAGGCATAGAAGCCTGCAGGAAGGAGGAGTCATGCCGGGAGCGAGGGGTGCGTTGCTGGCCGGTGGTGCGCTTGCGGTCGCGGCTCCGGCTGCTGCGGCCGTGGCGAGCCGGGAGCTCAAGAGCGAGGCGCGGGGGAGGGTGGTCATCGTCGGCGGGGGGACGGCCGGGCTCACGGTTGCGGCCCGTCTGGCGCGCAGGCTAAGACATCCTGAGATAACCGTTATAGAGCCCTCCGAGCGGCACATGTACCAGCCGGGCTGGACGCTGGTCGCCTCGGGGGTCTTCCCGAAGGAGCACTTCATCAGGAAAGAGGAGGACTACATCCCGCGGGGGGTCACCTGGATCCGGGAGAGGGTCGAAGGCTTCGAGCCGGAGAAGGACCAGCTCGTAACCGAGAGCGGGCGCAGGGTCGGCTACGACTACCTCGTCGTCTGTCCCGGGCACCAGCTCGACTACGACAGGATAGAGGGTCTCGACGGACATCTGGGCCGGGACGGGCTCTACAGCAACTACACCGCCGAAGGTGCACAGAAGACGTGGGAAGGCATCCGCAGCTTCCGGGGTGGGACCGCGATCTTCGTCGAGCCCGCCAGCCCGATAAAGTGCGGTGGCGCACCGCAGAAGATCTGCTACATGGCCGACTCCTACTGGCGGCGCGCGAAGATCCGCGAGCGGGTGAACCAGCTGTTCGTGAACGGAAAGCCGGTGCTGTTCTCGTCACCGTACTACCGCGAGGCGCTCGAAGGCGTGATGAGGCGCAAGAACATACAGACCCTCTTCAACCACAACCTCGTCGCCGTGGACCCGGAGAAGAAGGAGGCTTACTTCGAGGTCAAGGAGGGCGAGGAGACCAGGCGGGTTGCGATGTCCTACGATTTCCTGCATTTCTGCCCGCCGCAGAGCGCCCCGGACTTCATCAAGAACAGCCAGCTCGCCAACGAGGCCGGCTACGTCGAGGTGGACAAACACACCCTGCAGCACGTGCGCTACCCGAACGTCTTCGCGCTCGGCGACGCGAGCAGCCTCCCCACGTCGAAGACCGGCGCGGCCATACGCAAGCAGGCCCCGGTCCTGGTGTACAACCTGGTTAGGGCCATGGAGGGCGTGGACCTCAAGGTAGACTCCCACGACTACGACGGCTACAGCTCGTGCCCGCTCGTCACCGACTACGGGAAGATGATGCTCGCAGAGTTCGACTACACCCTCAAGCCACGTCCCACCGTGCCGCCGTGGGAACACGACTCCCGCAAGGAGACCTATACGAACTGGCTCATCAAGACCCGGGCGCTGCCCGCGATGTACTGGAACGGGATGCTAAAGGGCGTCGCCTGACCCTGGCTTCTCCTCGAGCAAGAGGGCGACCACAAATCCCGAGAGTGCGGTGAGCGCCGCCACGAGCCCTATCGCCCACGAGAGCCCCAAAATGTCGGCGATTATCCCCGCGGCGAGTGCTCCCACCGCGTAGCCGAGATCGCGCCAGAACCTGTAGACGCTGAGGGAGCGGGCACGCCACGCGGGCCGGGAGTGGTCCGAGACGGCGGCGATGAGCGTCGGGTAGACCATCGCGGTGCCAAGTCCCATGATCAAGCTACCCACGAGCCACCACCCGAAGCCGCGGGTCGCGAGGATAATGAACATCCCCACCGCCTGAACCCAGAGGCCGCCGGCGATGAGCCCCTTGCGCCCGATGCGGTCGCTCAAGGGGCCCGTCACGACCTGCAGCACGCCCCAGACGAACGGGTAGACGGCTTTGAGTACGCCGATGCGCTCCACGCCGAGCCCGAAGGCTGCGAAGAAGAGGGGAAACACCCCCCAGCTCATCCCGTCGTTGAGGTTGTTGACGAGCCCGGCCTGCGAGCAGGCGAAGAGGTTGCGGTCCCTGAAGGAGGTCGCAGAGAAGACCTCCTGGAAGGTCGGCTTATCTTCATCCTCCGATCCGGTCTGGCTCGCCTCCAGCCGGACGTGCTCGCGGGTGTCACGCACCAGGAATACGGAGAGCCCAAGCCCCGCGAAGACGTAGAACACTCCCAGGTAGAAGGGCTGGGGCCTGAGCGCATACGCCGAGGCGATGTAGCCGGTGAGGAAGGCCGTTATGCCCAGGGAGGCGTAGCCGGCGAACTCGTTCATCCCGGTGGCGACCCCCCGGAAGCGGGGACCGACGAGGTCTATCTTCATGTTGACGGTCATCGACCAGGTGAAGCCCTGGTTTATCCCGAGGAGAACGTTGGCGAAGACCACCCACCCCCATGAGGGAGCGAGCATCAGTATGAAGGGGACCGGGACGCCGAAGATCCAACCTGCTACCAGGATCTTCTTCTTGTTGAAGAGGTCCACGAGGCTGCCTACCGCGAGGTTGGAGAGGGCCTTGACCACCCCGAAGGAGACGATGAAAGAGAGGATCGCGCTTTTGGCGACGAGCCCGAAGACCTCAGAGCCGATGAGCGGCACCACCGTACGCTCCAGGCCTACCATCCCCCCGACGAAGGCGTTGACGAGCACCAGGAGCGAGAACTGCCCCAGGTTCTCCTTCAAGCCCAGCCGGACAGGGTCTCTCACGAGACCCCACCGCCCCGCCGGAGCCGGCGGGCCCGGAAGCGTCAGCCCCAGGACGTCTCGACCGGGAAGCCGGCCGCCCGCCACTCGGGGAACCCCTCGGCAAGCCGGACCGCGCTGTAACCTCTCTCGCGCAACATCTCCACCGCCTCGTCGGAGAACACGCAGTAAGGCCCGCGGCAGTAGGCGACGATCCGCCGGTCCGGAGGCAAATCTCGCAGACATCTCTCCAGCCGCTCTTCGAGCTCCTCCACGGGTAACGAGCGAGCTCCGGCGATGTGCCCGGCCCGGTACTCTTCCTCGGGCCGTACGTCGAGCACGACCACCTCCCCTCCACGCATCATCTCCCGCAGCTCTTCCGCGCTCACCTCCTCCAGAGATGCCCGATCCTCGAGGTAGTCGCCGACGAGCCGGTCTATCTCAGCGAGGCGCTCCTCCCCGATCTCCCTGAGCATCCTCCACAGCTCGAAGACCCGCCCGTCCGCCAGCCGGTAGCGGACGTAGAGCCCCTCCCGCCGCGCCTCGACCAGCCGCGCCCGACGCAAGACCTGCAGATGCTGCGAGACGTTCGCCACAGGCAGCTCCATCTGTCGCGCGATCTCCTCGACCGTCCTCTCCCCCTGCGCCAAGAGGTCGATCATCTCCAGCCGCCTCGGGCTCGCCAGCGCTTTCCCCACCCGCGCGAACTGCTCGTAGAGCAGATCCTTGAACTCCCGGTGTTCCCTCCTGTTCATGTATTCAACATAATAATTGAATAAAAGACGCGCGTCAAGGGAGGAGGTGGTTCCGGGGGCTACGAGCGGAGGGAGCGCCAGTTTTCGAAGGCTCGCTCGAAGGCGGGTGCGATCTCTGTGGAGGGTCCCTCGAGCGTCACCCTGGCGCGGCCCTGGGGCGGGAGGCCGTCCGGGTAGCGCAGCGAGATATGGCTGTAACGTCCTGAGCCGTGGCCGACGAAGCATTCCGGTGCGGGGAGGTGGGTCTCCGGGGAGTCGAGGATGCCGAAGCGTTCGAGTATCGCATCGGCTGCGGTGCGTCCCGCGGCGGCGGCTCCGTCGGCGGTACGGGGCAGCGCGGTGGCTGCGGCGTCCCCGATCACGAAGAGGTTCTCCTCGGTGGTCTCGAAGGATCGGGAGATCTCGACCAGGGGTCCATCACCTGGCAGGTGCGCGAGTAGCGGAGACCTCCGGTGCGGGGGTACGACGAGCGCGAGATCGAAGCGGAGGTCGCGTCCGTCGGCGGATCGGAGGGCTCCCTCCCCGAGCGAGGTGAGGTCGGGTTCGAAGCCGGTGAGGATCTCCACCCCTTCGGCGGAGCAGGAGGAGCGGAGGAAATCCGTCATCTTCTGTCCGAGCGACTGCAGGGGCTCCTCCTCGGGGGTCGTCAGCACGACCCTCACCGGGCGGGAGGTACCGCGGTAGAGGTTCGCGAGCTGCATCGCCATCCCGTAGGGCGCCGGAGGACACCGGTAGGGCAGAGAAGA
The DNA here is from genome assembly GCF_028617075.1 of Rubrobacter calidifluminis. Taxonomy (NCBI): domain Bacteria; kingdom Bacillati; phylum Actinomycetota; class Rubrobacteria; order Rubrobacterales; family Rubrobacteraceae; genus Rubrobacter; species Rubrobacter calidifluminis. The sequence goes on from NZ_JAQKGV010000014.1 coordinate 42,265, forward strand.
GATCACGACCGCAACCACCCCGCCTTCGAGGTCCCGGATCGCTTCCGAAGCACGCTGTGCCCCTTCGGGGTCCCAGAAGCCGAAAACACGGGAGGAGGAAGGAAGAGCCTCGAGGTCGAGCGCGAGCCCCGGCGCGGCCACGACGGCGTCGGCTCCGATCTCTTCATCCTCGAGCCTTACCCCGCTCCCCGAGACACCCCGGGCCTCGCCGTAGACGACCTCGACCCCCTCGAGCGCGAGAGGAGCCCTCCAGCGCGAAGCCGGCCCCTCGCCGAGCAGGGTGGGGATCGTACCGGGCAGGTAGAGCGGACCACCCGGTCGCTCGACGAGCACTACTTCTACCCCTGAGGACGTACGCCTCCGCAGGCGCCGCGCCGCGGCCACGCCCCCCGGCCCCGCTCCGAGTATCACGACCCTCCGTCCGGACATCCCTCACGTCCCTTCAAGATGCGGCCCCGAACACCTTACTGTCACGTATGATCATATACTGATGGTTCATTCCACGCGAGAGGAAGAGGTGAGATGAGCGATCGGCTGGAGGAGCGGCGGACGAGCAGGCGCAGGCAGATCCTGGAGGCGGCGTGCCGCTGCTTCGCCCGCAGGGGGTTTCGCGAGACGGCGATGCTGGACATATGCCGGGAGGCGAACCTGAGCATAGGCACGATCTACCGTTACTTCCCGGACAAAGAGGCGCTCATACTCGCGGTGGCCGAGTTCGTCTGCGGCAGGGACACGCTCGTCCTGGAGAAGGCTACCGGTGGAACGGACGGGGCGGAGGGAGCCTGCGGGAGCGTTCAGGGCATGGAGAAGAACCTGCGTGGGCGGGATCCCAGGTGGCTGGGCCGGTTGAGGATCGAGCTGTGGGCGGAGTCGCTGCACAATCCTCCGGTGCGGGCGCTGGTCAGGCGGTGCATGGAGCGCATGCTGGACAGTATCGGCGAGGGACCCTCCGGCGAGGATCCACACGAAACCCTGGCCCTGCTCCAGGGGCTCATCATCCAGCGCGAGATCCTGGGTGGCGCGGGGACACGCCCACGTTCCAGTCGGGAGTATATCCGGGTGGAGGGGTAGGTTCGGACCGCATTCGAAGCCGGAGACCCGCCGCCCGGAAGCACGGCGGTGTAACATCAGCAGCCGGGATGGCTGGGTGGTCGGAGCCGGAGGCTCCGGGAGGACCAGGGTCCGCGAGGAAGAATGACGGGGCTGGAAACATCGGGCAGTCTCCGGGAAGCGGAGTGGCGCAGGGTCATGGAGGCCGCCACCGGGATGGGATTCGGGCTGAGTCGCAGACATCACGAGCGTGGAGAGCCCGTGTACCGGGACGAAGAGCCGGCCGACGGCCTGTACGTGATCACCACGGGTGCCGTCATGGTGACCCGGGAACATTCTGGAGGCAAGGAGGCCACGGTCAGGATACTCGGCCCCTGGGATCACTTCGGGCACGCCCTCTTCCCGGAGGGGACAGCCGGAGATCTCCCCGTACAGACCCACGCCAGGGTATGTTCCGGACGGTGTGAGGTAGTCAAAATCCCCAGGATATTCCTGCGCAAAGCCTGCAGCGTTCGGCCCGGGCTGGTCCTGAGCCTGGTGACGCTCGACAACCTCAGGCTCGCCGAGCAGCAAGAGATGAGCAGGTGCCTGCTGCCACGGCGCGTGAGGAGCAGGCTGCTGGAGCTCTTTCCCATACTGATCAGCAAGTTCGGTGCAGCGTGCGAGGATCCGGAGTACATGGAGATAGTGCTCCATCTGACCCACCACGACCTGGCCGGAATGGTCTCCGCGAGCCGGGAGTCCGTCACGGTGGCGCTCGCGGAGCTGTGCAGGGAGGGGGTGGTCCGCACCTCCAGGGGACGCCTGCAGGTCCGGCTCTCCCGGCTGCAGGGGTTCCCGCGCGAACCCGCCCCCACTCCCCCGGCCACGGGCGATGGCATAGAATGACGTAGGGAGAGAAGAGGAGGTATGCGCCAGTTGAAGGACGGGCTTGAACCATCGAGGCTCTACCATCACTGTGATCCCGAGAGCCTGCCCTTCACGACGACCGAGGAGCTCGATGACCTCGACGGCGGGATGGGCCAGCCGCGGGCGGTGGAGGCCGTCCGCTTCGGCATCGGGATAGACCGGCCCGGGTACAACATCTACGCCCTCGGTCCGCCCGGAACGGGCAAGCACACGCTGGTCAGGCACTTCCTCGAAAAGGAGGCCGGGAAGAGATCGGCCCCCTCCGACTGGGTCTACGTCCACAACTTCGAGCACCCCTACAGGCCGCGGGCGATAGAGCTACCTCCAGGGATGGGGGTGCGGCTGCGCCGGGACATGGAGCAGCTCGTCGAGGAGCTCAGGCCGTCGCTCTCGAGCGCCTTCGAAGGCGAGGAATATCAGGCCCGCCGCCGGGCGATAGAGGAGGAGTTCTCCGAGCGTTCCAACCGCGCCTTCGCCGAGCTGAGGAGGAAGGCACAGGAGAGAGGGCTCGCGCTCCTGCAGACCCCGATGGGATGGGTCTTCGCACCGCTGAGGGAGGGACAGGTGCTCTCCCCGCAGCAGATCCAGCAGCTCCCCGAGGAGGAGCAGCAGCGCCTGGAGCAGGAGGTGGAAGAGCTGCAGCAGGAGCTGCAACGGGTGCTCTCCGAGGAGATCCCGCGCTGGCAGCGTGAGATGCAGCGGAGGCTGAGGGAGCTCAACCGGGAGGTGACCAACTTCGCGGTGGGCGCGCGGATAGAAGAGCTCAAGGAGGAGTACGCCTCCTTCGAGGCGGTGAGGCGCTACCTCGAGGAAGTGCGCCGCGACATCGTCCAGAACGCGCAGGAGATCCTCTCCCCCGGACAGGGGCACGAGGACGGGGAGAGGCAGCAGGAGCAAATGCACGTCCCGGCCGCCCGCCGCTACCAGGTCAACGTGCTGGTCGACCGCAGCAGGCTCGAAGAGGCTCCCGTCGTCTACGAGGACAACCCTACCTACCAGAACCTGCTCGGGCGGGTGGAGTACATGGCCAGGATGGGCGCGCTGGTGACGGACTTCAACATGATCCGGCCCGGCGCGCTGCACCGGGCCAACGGGGGGTATCTGATCCTCGACGCCCGCCGGCTGCTCACGCAGCCCTTCGCCTGGGAGGGGCTCAAGCGGGCGCTGCGCTCCCGGCTCTTGCGCATAGAGTCGCCGGGGCAGATGGTCGGGCTCATCAGCACGATCTCGCTCGAGCCCGAGCCCATCCCGCTCGACGTGAAGGTGGTCCTCCTCGGGGACCGTCTGCTCTATTACCTGCTCTCCGCGCTCGACCCGGAGTTCGGTCAGCTCTTCAAGGTCGCAGCGGACTTCGACGAGGAGGTGGACCGAAGTGAGGAGAACAACCTCCTGTACTCACGGCTCATCGCCTCCATCGCCCGGCGGGAGGGTCTGATGCCCTTCGACCGCACCGGGGTGGCACGGGTGATAGAGCACGCCTCCCGCATGGTCGGCGACTCGCGCAAACTCCTGGTGCACGTCGAGAGCCTCGCCGACGTCCTGCGCGAGGCCGACTACTGGGCGCGCCAGAACGGGAACGGCGCGGTCACCGCCGCCGACGTCCAGAAGGCCATAGACGCCCGCACCTACCGCTCGGACCGGCTGCGCGAGAAGGTGCAGGAGCAGATCCTGCGCGGCACCCTTCTGATAGACACCGAGGGCGAGCGCGTCGGGCAGGTCAACGGGCTCTCGGTGATAGAGCTCGGCGGCTTCGCCTTCGGGCGTCCGAGCAGGATCTCGGCCCGCATCCGCATGGGGCGCGGCGAGGTCGTGGACATCGAGCGCGAGGTGAAGCTCTCCGGTCCCATCCACTCCAAGGGCGTCATGATCCTGGCCGGCTTCCTCGGGGGGCGCTACGCCACCCGCCGCCCGCTCTCACTCTCGGCGAGCCTGGTCTTCGAGCAATCCTACGGCGGCGTGGAGGGAGACTCGGCCTCCTCCGCCGAGCTCTACGCGCTGCTCTCCGCGATAGCCGGGCTGCCGGTGAAGCAATCGCTCGCGGTCACCGGGTCGGTGAACCAGCACGGCGACGTGCAGGCCATAGGCGGGGTCAACGAGAAGATAGAGGGCTTCTTCGACATCTGCCGCATGCGTGGCCTCAACGGGGAGCAGGGCGTCCTGATCCCGGCCTCCAACGTCGACAACCTGATGCTGCGGCGCGACGTGGTCGAGGCGGTCGAGCGCGGAGATTTCCACATCTACCCGGTGGAGACGATCGATGAGGGGATCGAGCTTCTGACCGGGGTTCCGGCCGGGGAACCGGACGAGGAGGGCAACTATCCGGAGGACACGGTGAACGGCATGGTGGAACGAAGACTGGCCGAACTCGGGGAGAGGATGCGGGCTCTGGCCCGGCAGTCCTCCCGGGAGGAGAACGATGGCTGAGCGCCACCCGCTCGCACGGCGGGTCGTCGTGGTCCTCGACGCCTCGCCGGAGAACCCCTCCCTGCTCGAGGCAGCAGCAGATCTGGCCCGCCGCCTGCAGAGCGAGCTTCTGGCGACCTTCGTCGAGGATGCGAACCTGATGCGGTTGACGGAGCTGCCGTTCTTGAGGGCCGTGGACCCGTTCTCGGGCGCGGCGCGGGAGCTGAACAGCTCCACGATGGAGCGGGCGGTGCGGGCCTACGCCACCCGCGCCGAGGAGACGCTCAGCCGCATCGCCGCCGGCACGCGTATCAGATGGTCGTTCAGCACCGTGCAGGGTACGGGCTTCTCGGGCGTGCTCTCCTCGGCCTCGGACTCGGATCTGGTGATCCTGGGGGGCACATCCGGTGCGGCGACCCTCTTCTCGCACGAACCTCCCCCCCACCGTCCCGGCCCGGTGCTCGTCCTGCGCGGCCGGCTCCGCCCGGGAGCCCCGGTCGTGGTGCTCTACCCGGGGCCCGAGACCGGCTCTCAGCCTCTGCAGGCGGCGACGTTCCTGGCGGAGGTCTGGGATTCCCCGCTCGTCCTGCTCGCCCCGCAGGAGGTGGACACACGCCTCCCTTCCGGCCTCTCCGAACGACTGCAGGTGAGGCTCAGGAGCCTCCAGGAAGCCGATGCCACTTCGATCCTGGAGGCGATCCGGGAAGAGGGCGATGGAGCCCTGCTCGTCCTGCCCGTGGGCACGGACCCGAAACTCCTGCGCGAGCTCCTGGAGTCCGGCCGCTGCCCGGTCATGATCGTTCCCTGAACCTGCCGCGCACCTGGAAGGTCTCCCGCCGGGATGAGCCTTCCCCCTCGAAGAGGATCGCGTGGAGCGCCATCCCGGCGAGCATGGCGGCGACGAAGGTGAAAACCGGCCACACCCCGCTCACGAGAGCCACCACCGCAGGCCCCGGGCAGAAGCCCCCGATCCCCCATCCGATGCCGAAGACGGCCGCGCCCCCGATGAGCCTGCCGTCGATGGCCTTCTTCTCCGGAAGCTCGAAGCTCTGCGCGAAGACAGGCCGCCCCCGGCGTATCGTCAGGCGGAAGGCGAAAAACGTCACGATCACCGCCCCGCCCATGACGAACGCGAGCGTGGGGTTCCAGCGCCCGGCGACGTCCAAAAACCCGATCACCCGGGCCGGGTTCGTCATCCCGGAGACCGCGAGACCGAGCCCGAAGACAAGCCCGCTGAGAAATACCGCGAGGTTCCTCATGCCGCCCACCCTAGAGAACGTGGCGCGTGACGAAGACCGTGATCATGGCGACGACCATGAAGACGAGCGTCGCACAGATCGAACGCCGGGAGAGCCGCGCCATCCCGCACACCCCGTGCCCGCTGGTGCACCCCGATCCGAGCCGGGTCCCGAAACCCACCAGGAGCCCCGCGACGACCATCGCCGGCACCGACGCCTGCAGCTGGACCCGCATCCCCCCACCGAATACCTCGTAGATCACCCCACCGGCCAGAAGCCCGGCCACGAAAGCGGCCCGCCAGCCACCCCTCCATCCCAAAGGCCTCAAAAGCCCCCCAACAATGCCGCTTATCCCCGCAATACGCCCCTCGAAGAGCATCAAAAGAGTCGCCGAAACCCCGATGAGAATACCCCCGACGAGCCCATCGACGGGCGCGAAACCTCCCATCATCCAGTCTCCTTCCAAAACTCTCTTCCACATCGAATAAGAATATAGGCAAATACTCGAAAATACAGGTGACGCGTGCAGCATTGCTGTATGCCGGTTTGATTTACTACATAGTGATATGATTCAGTTGGAACGGGAGATGAACGGAGGAGAAGATGCTCTTTGAGAGGGTCTACGACGAGGATCTCGCGCAGGCGAGTTACCTCATCGGGTGTCAGGCGAGTGGCGAAGCGGTGGTGGTGGACCCGAGGCGGGATATCGGGGTCTACCTGGAGATGGCGGAGAAGAACGGCCTGCGCATCGTGGCGGTGACCGAGACGCACATCCACGCCGACTATCTCTCGGGCTCACGTGAGCTTGCCGAGGCGACGGGGGCCACGCTGTACCTCTCGGACGAGGGGGACGAAGACTGGAAGTATGGCTTCGGCGACGAGAAGCTGCATGATGGGGACGAGATAAAGCTCGGCAACATCACCATACGGACGGTGCACACTCCCGGGCACACGCCGGAGCACGTCTCGTTTCTGGTCACGGACGGGGCGCTGACCGACGAGCCGGGATATCTGCTCAGCGGCGACTTCGTATTCGTAGGGGATCTCGGGCGGCCCGACCTGCTGGAGGAGGCTGCGGGCATCGCCAACACGCGCGAGAAGGGCGCCCGGGAGATGTTCGCGAGCCTCCGGGACAGGTTCATGCCGCTGGCCGATTACGTGCAGGTCCACCCCGGGCATGGGGCGGGGAGCGCGTGCGGGAAGGCGCTCGGCTCCGTTCCGAGCAGCACGGTCGGCTACGAGAAGCTGTTCTCGTGGTGGAGGCGGTATGTGGAGTCGGGCGACGAGGACGGTTTCGTCGAGGCGCTGCTCGAAGGCCAGCCGGACGCGCCGGCCTATTTCGGGAGGATGAAGCGTCAGAACAAGGAGGGGCCCGCGCTGCTCGGCGAGCTCCCGCAGCTCGAGCGCTACGACGCGGCGGAGCTCGCCCGGCGGCTAAGGAACGGCGAGATGCTCCTGATAGACACGCGTCCTCTGGAGGAGTACTACCGGGAAGCGATCGTAGGGGCGATCGTCGTCCCCGGCGGGGAGCATCTGGCGACCGCCGCCGGGTGGGTCATAGATCCCGAGCGGGACGACAGGCCGATCGCGCTCCTCGCCCGGGACGGGGAGGACGCAGAAGAGATGCGGGACCACCTCATCCGGGTCGGGATAGACAACGTCCGGGGATATGTGACGAGCACAGAAGGGCTTCCCAAGGAACCCGTCAAGCTCGTCACCCCGGAAGAGCTGGAGAAGATGGATGGAGGGGCCTCGGTCCTCGACGTGAGGGCCAGGAGCGAGTACACGGAAGGGCACATCCCCGGGGCGATCCAGACGCACGTCGGGAGGGTAAGGTGGAAGCTCAACGAACTGCCCCCGGGTCGCCCGCTCGTCGTACACTGCCAGTCCGGGAGGCGCGCGGCCATAGCCGCGAGCACGCTGCGACTGCACAATGTGGATGGGGTGCTCGAGCTCGAGGGCAGCTACGAGGGGTGGGCCGGAGCCCGGAAGGAGACCAGGACGGTCTAGGCGCACACGCCGAGGACGAGCACCCGGCACGGCCCGTACAGCGACGCTATGATAAGTTGCGGGACAGGTCTTCGGAAGAGGAAGCCTAGATCACGGAGGAGCCGGGATGCTCGCCAAACGGAAACTTCTCGATGAGCTGATCTCGCACGCCCGGGGGCAGCTTCCGCGGGAGGATCTCCCGCAGGCCGGACGGTTCATAAGGCAGTACTACGAGTGGGCTTCCCCCGAAGACCTAAGGGAGCATCCGCCCCTGGACCTCTACGGGGCGGCGGTCGCACACTGGAAGTTCGCCGGCCGCCGCAAACCCGGGGAGACCAGGGTACGCGTGTACAATCCCCGATTCGAGGACGACGGCTGGCAGTGCACCCACACCGTCGTCGAGATAGTCGCCGACGACATGCCCTTCCTCGTCGACTCCGTCCGAATGGAGGTGAACAGGCAGGGCTTCTCCGTCCACCTCATCCTGCACCCCATCATGCGGGTGCTGCGGGACGAGGAGGGCCGGCTGCTGGAGATCCTGGGACCAGAAGAGAAGAGCGAGGGCGCCATTCCAGAGTCGATCATGCACGTGGAAGTCGACCGGCACACCTCACCCGAGGCGCTGGAGTCCCTGCGCAGCGGCCTGTCCCGCGTGCTTTCGGACGTCAGGGCGGCGGTGGAGGACTGGCCCGCGATGCGCGAGAAGGTGCGCGAAGCGGCGGAGAGCCTGAAGAGCGGAGAACCGCCCGCGACCCCCGAAGAGGTCGAGGAGGCCCATGCGTTCCTGGAGTGGCTCGACGCCGACAACTTCACCTTCCTGGGTTACAGGGAGTACGGGGCGAAAGGAGAGGCCATCGAAGGCTCCGGGCTCGGCATCCTGCGCGAGGGACGGGAAGGCAACCCGGACAGCCTGCCCGCCGTGGAGGGACGGCATCCCGGCCTCATGACGCTCACCAAAGCGAGCTCGCGTGCGACGGTCCATCGGCCCTCGTACATGGACTATGTGGGCGTGAGGATCTTCGACGGGGACGGCCGGGTGATCGGGGAGCGGCGCTTCCTCGGGCTCTACACCTTCTCCGCCTACAGCGCGAGCGCGATGGAGATCCCGATCATACGCCGCAAGGTGCGGGAGGTGTTGCGGAGGGCGGGCTTCCCTCCGGCGAGCCACAACGAGAAGGATCTGGTGGAGATCCTGGAGACCTACCCCCGCGACGAGCTCTTCCAGATCTCCACGGAAGAACTCTTCGAGATCTCGATAGGCATCCTGCACCTGCAGGAGCGGCAGCGGGTGCGCATGTTCGCCCGGCGCGAGGAGTTCGGTCGTTTCTTCTCGTGTCTGGTCTTCGTGCCCCGGGATCGATACAACACCACGACCCGCCAGCGGATGCAGGAAATCCTCAAGGAGGCCTTCGGGGGCACGCACGTCGAGTACGACGTCAGGCTCTCGGAGTCGGTCCTGGCGCGGCTGCACTTCATCGTCTACACCCCGCCGGGCAGAGAGGTCCCGGAGTACGATCCGCAGGAGACAGAAGAACGCCTCGCCGGCGCCGTACGCTCGTGGACGGACGACCTCTACGACGCCCTCGTCGAGCAGTGCGGCGAGGAGGAGGGGGTGGAGCTGTTCCGCCGCTACCGGGACGCCTTCCCGCCCGGCTACCGGGCGGGATTCCTCGCCCGCGCCGCCGTGGGCGACATCCGCAGCATCGAAGATCTCGCCTCCGAAGAGGACATTGGGATGAGCCTCTACCACCCGCTGGAGGAACCCGATGACTTCCTCGGATTCAAGCTCTTCAAGAAGGGCGAGCAGATCCCGCTCTCCCGGGTGATGCCGCTACTCGAGAACATGGGGGTGGAGGTCGTCGACGAGAGGCCGCACCGGGTGGAGCCCGCGGGCGAAGAGCAGGTCTGGATCCACGACTTCGGCCTCGTGCACCGATCCGGCGAGGATCTGAGGTCCGCCCGGACCAAGCGGCTCTTCCAGGAGTGCTTCGCGCGCGTCCTGCGCGGGGAGGCCGAGAACGACGGGCTCAACCGGCTGGTGCTCCTCGCCGGGCTCTCGTGGCGCGAGATCTCGATGCTCAGGGCCTACTGCAAGTATCTACGCCAGACGGGGACCACCTTCAGCCAGCGCTACATGGAGGACACCCTGGCGGACAACCCGCACGTCGCCCGGCTCCTCGTCTCCCTCTTCGAGCACCGCTTCGACCCGGAGGATGCGACAAGGGAGGAGGCGGCGGCGAGGCTCCAGGAACGGATAGAGGAAGAGCTCGAGGAGGTCGCGAGCCTCGACGAGGACCGCATCCTGCGCAGTTTTCTGCACCTCATCCTTGCGACCCTACGCACCAACTACTTCCAGAAGGACGCCGCGGGCAAAGAGAGATCTTACCTCTCTTTCAAGTTCGATCCCTCGCGCGTCCCGGACCTCCCGCTCCCGAGGCCGCGCTTCGAGATCTTCGTCTACTCGCCCCGCATGGAGGGGGTCCACCTGCGCGGCGGTGAGGTCGCCCGGGGCGGCATCCGGCACTCCGACCGCCGGGAGGACTTCCGCACCGAGATCCTCGGGCTGATGAAGGCCCAGATGGTCAAGAACGCCGTCATAGTCCCGGTCGGGGCCAAGGGAGGTTTCGTCGTCAAGCGACCACCCGACGACGGCGACCGGGACGCGATGCGGCGCGAGGCCGTCGAATGCTACAGCACGCTCATACGGGGCATGCTCGACCTCACCGACAACCTCTCCGACGGCCGGGTCGTCCCGCCCCCCGACGTGGTGCGCTACGACGGCGACGACACCTACCTCGTCGTTGCGGCGGACAAGGGCACGGCGACCTTCTCGGACATCGCCAACGAGATCTCCCGGGAGTACGGCTTCTGGCTCGGCGACGCCTTCGCCTCCGGCGGCAAGACCGGCTACGACCACAAGGAGATGGGGATCACGGCGAAAGGTGCGTGGGAGTCGGTCAAGCGCCACTTCCGCGAGCTGGGCAAGGACATCCAGAGGGAAGACTTCACCGTGGTCGGCATCGGGGACATGTCGGGGGACGTCTTCGGCAACGGCATGCTCCAGAGCGAGCACATCTGCCTGGTCGGGGCCTTCGACCACCGGCACATCTTCCTCGACCCCGACCCGGACCCGGAGCGCAGCTACGCCGAGCGCAAACGCCTCTTCGAGATGCCCCGCTCCTCGTGGGACGACTACGACCGCTCGGTCATCTCCGAGGGCGGAGGCGTCTTCCCGAGGACGGCCAAGTCCATCCCCCTCTCCCCCGAAACCCGGAGGCTCCTCGGGGTCGAAGAGGAACGCCTGACCCCGAACGAGGTGATAAGCGCCCTGCTCAGGGCCGAGGTGGACCTGCTCTTCAACGGCGGGATAGGCACCTACGTAAAGGCCTCCGACGAGACCAACGCCGAGGTCGGAGACCGCTCCAATGACGCGGTGCGGGTCGACGCCCGCGAGCTCAGGTGCCGAGTCGTCGGGGAGGGCGGCAACCTGGGCTTCACCCAGCGCGGGAGGATCGAATACGCGCTCGCGGGCGGCAGGATCTACATGGATGCCATAGACAACTCCGCCGGAGTGGACACCTCCGACCACGAGGTGAACATAAAGATCCTGCTCGACTCGGTGGTCGAGGCCGGAGACATGACCGAGAAGCAGCGCAACGATCTCCTCGCCGGGATGACCGACGAGGTGGCCCGGCTCGTGCTCCTGCACAACTACCGCCAGACGCAGGCGATAAACAACTCGCTCGCCCAGGCTGCCTCGATGGCCGATGTGCACGCCCGCTATATCCGGGCGCTGGATTCGTCCGGAAGGCTGGACCGGAAGCTCGAGTTCCTACCTGACGACGAGGAGATAGCAGAGCGCCGCTCCCACGGACTCGGGTTGACCGCACCCGAGATCGCGATCGTTCTTTCCTACACCAAGCTCACACTTTACCAGGACATCCTGGCTTCCGAGTTGCCGGACGACCCCCACCTCATGCAGGAGCTGGAGGAGTACTTCCCCACCCAACTGCGCGAGCGATTCAGGGAACGGATGCGCCGCCACCGGCTGCGCCGCGAGATCATCGCGACCAGCCTGGTGAACGGCATGGTCAACCGCTGCGGCACCACCTTCGCCTACCGGCTCGGCGACGAAACCGGAGCGTCCCCGGCAGAGATCGCCCGCGCGTACGTGGCGGCCCGGGAGATCTTCGACACGGACCGGGTGTGGGAGGAGATAGAGGCGCTGGACAACGTCGTCGGGACCGGGATCCAGACGCGGATGTTCCTCGACGTCAGACGGCTGGTCGAGCGCGCGACGCGCTGGCTCTTGCGCAACCGGCGCCCCCTGGACATCAACCAGACGGTGCGCAGGTTCTCCGGCGGCGTCTCGGAGCTCTACGAACGTGTGCCGGAGCTGATGCCGAGCGAGGAGCGGGTAGAGCTGGAGCGGGAGGTCGAGGAGCTGCGCGGCGCAGGTGTCCCGGAATACCTGGCCAGGAGAGTGGCCATCTCGAACGTGATGTCCTCCGCGCTGGACATAGTAGACGCGGCCTCGGAGCACGACGAGTCGGTGTCGGACGTCGCCTCGGCCTACCTCACCCTCGGCGACCGGCTGAGGCTGCACTGGCTGCGCAGGCACATAGAGATCCTACCCCGAGACAACCGCTGGCGGACCCTCGCGCGAGCAGCGCTGCGCGACGACCTCTACCTGCAGCAGGCGATGCTGACCGCCGCTGTCCTCTCCGATACACCGAAGAGCCTGCCCGCTCCGCAGAGGGTCGATCGCTGGATAGAGACTAATCGGGAGCCGGTGGAGAGAACCCTGCAGGTACTGCGGGACATAAACTCGAGCGGCACCTTCGACCTCTCGACGCTGCCGGTGGCGCTGCGCGAGGTGCGCAACATGATCACGTCCTCGGGTTCCACGCCTCGTGCCTGAGCATCCATCCGCCTCCTGGTTTAATATCTGTCCGGGATGTCTCTGCCAGGCATGACAGTGGTGCCAACCTACGCGGCGATCGTCGCGACGGTCGCCGTGATCGTCACCCTGATCGCGCTCTACACCACCATCTCATCCCTCGTCGACGTTGCGCGCGGCGCCCCCGGGCGGGAAGACCACACGGAGGAGGCGGACGGTCAACCCACGGAGGAGTAGAAAGAAGGGCGCGCTAACCCTCCGGCCAAAGCCGGATGATGTCTCCACGATCCCCTCGGTGGCTGGCGAGGCGTCCGTCGAGCAGGCGCAGTAGCGTCCGGCGCACCTCCCGGCGGTTTTTGTGGTACGCCGCCCTGAACCCCAGCATCGGGAGCGCAAACGCCGGTATCACGCCCAGAAAGTAGACCGCATCCTGGAATCCCCCCATAACCGGCAGGACCGCGAGCGTCGCACCGACGATCCCGCCGAGGGATAGCAGGTGACCGCGCTGCCCCTGCAGCGTGGCGATGACGCTCAACCGACTCCAGCCATCAGGCAGACGTTCGGCCCGCACCTCGACACGACCCGCTCCGCAGAAAGTCCTCCCTCTGCTCCCGGCCCCTCCGGCGGCTGAGCCCTCCGCGGCCTCCTCCCCCGGCTCCCAGACCGAGCCGGTGTCACTCCGGTAGGAGGCGTGCAGACCTTCCGCAGCCAGTGCTCCCTCGACAATCTCTAGCACCTCTTCCACCGGGCGCTCCACCTCCCGCACAACGCGCACGGCCCCGGGACCGTAGAGCCTTCGAGCCAGCGAGGGAGCCTCGGCGACCGGCCCGGTGCCGAGTTCACCCAGCGCCCTCCTGACATCCTCTTCCCGGATTCCGGCGGTGGCAGCAACCCGGACCACGACGTCCAAGGGAACCTCGGGCGAGACCTCGAGCATCGCCCTGCCGCGGGCCGCGTTCAGCTCGGCCGCCCGGCGCAGCACGACCTCCACCTCCGCAGGCCTCAGACCCTTCGGTCCGAACTCGCGTCGCTGCAGCGCCACTACAGCCTCTGATCCCTGCGAGCCTGCACGGAGAGGATCCTGGGAGCATCCCTGAGGTAGGACCATCCTGAGAGCAGCGTCAGGATCACCGCGGCGAACATCACCCACCAGCCCACCTGCGTAAGGGTCCGCCACGGTCCGATATGCGCGTAGGCCAGGAGCAAAAGAAAGACACCGAGGCTCTGCGCGTTCATCTTGGCCTTCCCCCAGCTGTTCGCTGCTATGACCTCTCCCCCCTCCAGAGCCGCCATCCTGAAACCGGTGACCGCAAACTCCCGGATGACCATCACCGCGGCCATCCAGGACTCCATGAGGCTCTTGTCGACCAGCACGAAGAACACGGAGGAGATGAGGGCCTTGTCTGCTATGGAGTCCATGAGCTTGCCGAAGCCGGTGACCTTGTTGCTCCGGCGCGCCGCGATGCCATCGAAGTAGTCGGTCAGGAGGGCTCCGACGTACAAGATCAGCGCGATGGTCCGCGCGAAGGGGAACGGCAGGTACAGAGCCACCATGACGGGCACCACCGCCACCAGTCGTGCCAGAGTGAGCTGGTTCGCAAAGGTCATCCTCTCGCTCCCTCGAAGAACCCTCCTGAAAGCTGGTGCAAACTTAGCACCTCACGGCCCGGCTCTCAAGGAGTCCTCCCTACTCCGCGGCCTGATAGTCCCGAATCTGGGCGACCGTGGGATGCGCGAAGTACTCGAGCGCCCAGTCGAAGGCCTGCCTGACCCGGCCCTGCGGGCTGTCGAGACGCACCAGGTAGGCTCCGCGCCAGAACAGCGAGGCCAGCCGGCCGCTGAACTTGACCCCGAAGACGTCATTGACGGCGAAGTGGCTCCCGAGGTCTATGAGCTGTCCCTGCGAACGATACTTGAACGGCTTGAGCTCCCGGCCGTCGATCGCGGCGAGGATGTTCTTGGCCAGGTGCTTGCCCTCCTTGACCGCCGCCTGGGCGTTCGGCGGCACGAAACCGTCGTCAGGGTTGGGGATGGTCGCGTTGTCTCCGAGCGCCCAGACGTTCCTGAACCCCTCGACCCGCAGATACTCGTCGACCTTTATACCCTTGGTTCTCTGCACCAGCGGTAGCCCGAGCCTCTCGACCAGCGAGTTCGGCCGGGCACCGGCGGTCCAGATCACGTTCTGGGTGTGTATCTCTCGCCCGTCCTTCAGACGCACACAGTCTTCGGTGACCTCCTCGGCCATGGCGTTGGTCATGACCTCTATGTTGCGGGCGGCGAGCTGGCCCCGCGCGACCCGCCGCAGCCCGGCGTCGAGCTCGGGGAGGATGTTCGGCAGCGCGTCGAGGAGCATTATCCTGAACCGGTTGGGGTTGACGTTCGGGTACTCCTGGGCGAGCACCTCGTGGATGAGGACGTGCAGCTGTGCTGCCGTCTCGACACCGGTCGCCCCAGCCCCGATGACGACGAAGGTGAGCGCGCTCTCCGGCAGCTCGTCCCCCTCGAGCACGGCCTGCTCGAAGCGCTCTATTACCCGGTTGCGGATGCGTACAGCGTCGCTTATCCCCTTCATCGGCAGAGCATGCTCCTCGACACCCGGGATCCCGAAGAAGTTGGGCTCGGCTCCGAGTGCGAAGACCAGATGGTCGTAGGGGAATTGGTGCCCGTCGGCGGTCACGGTCTTCTTCTCGAAGTTCACGTCTTCGATCTCCGCCCGGCGGAAGCTGGCCCCCAGGCGGATCAGAGTCCTCCGCAGGGGCTGTGCGATGTTTCTCACGCCGACGTCACTCGATACGACGCCGGGTACCATCGGCCAGAACGTGAGGTAGTTCTCGCGGGAGATAACCATCACGCCGATGTCGTCCCGCTTGCGGGTCAGCTCACAGATGCTCTTGGCGACGTTATATCCGCCGAAACCCCCACCCAGGATCAGAACCCGATTCTCGAAGTCTGCAAAGCGCGGCTTCTCCCATGGAGCGTAGCGAGGTTCGGAGCTCAACGCCCACTTCAGACCGCCCGCAGCCAGAGCCATACCACCCAGAGCAAGCCCTCCCTTCAAAAGGTTGTTCATAGGTCGAAACCCTCCAGATCTACTAGACGCCAAGACCACCGCTCGCGCGCGGTAGCCAATTCTAACTCCGGGAAGATTCAGCCGCAGTATCAGGCCTCACCCACAGCGACGCGCACGACCCTCTCTCTCGGGCCGTCGAACTCGGCGAGGAAAACACCCTGCCAGCGCCCGAGCTCGGGCTCGCCGCCACTGACGGTGAGATACTGGCTCGTCCCGAAGAGGCTGGTGAGAAAGTGCGAGTCGCTGTTGCCCTCTGCGTGCCGAAAGTTCACCTCAAGCGCCCCAAGCAACGCCCGGCAGGCCGCGGCGAGATCCTCGGGAACGTCGGGGTCGTAATCTTCGTTCAGCGTGACCGCGGCCGTGGTGTGCCCGGAGGAGACGATGCAGAACCCCTCCTCGACACCGGACTGCCGCACCGCCCGCCGCACCTCGTCGGTTATGGAGACGAGCTGGTAGCGGCGGCTCGTACGCACCGGGATCCTGGTCGTCTTCAAACCGAGAAACCTCCCACTTATCTCATCATCTCCTCACAGGAAGGAGGTAGAACTTCCATCTCGAGCGACTCCCAGAGGTAGAGGGAGGCGAGCGTCCTGTACGGTCGCCAGGGGTGGGCGATCTTCTCCAGCTGCGTGAGATCCGGCAGCCCCGTGAGCCCGTAGGCCCGCATCACGGCCCGGCGGATCCCCAGATCACCTACCGGCAGCACGTCGGGCCGGTGCAGGTGGAAGATCAGGAACATGTCCGCGCTCCAGCGCCCCAGGCCTTTCACCTCCGTAATGCGGGCACGCACCTCCTCGTCCGGAACCCGCTCGAGCTCCACGAAGTCCAGCCGGCCGTCGATCACTCGCCGCGCGAGATCCTTGAGATAGACGATCTTGCGTCCGGAGATCCCGCAGGCCGCCAGCTCCTCCGCCGAACGCTCGAGCACTTCTCCCGGCGTCGGTACCCGCCCCCCGAAGAGCGCGGTGACCCTGACGTAGATGCTCTTCGCCGCCCGGGTAGAGAGCTGCTGCCCGATTATGGAGCGCAGTAGAGAACCGAAGGCGTCCTCCGGACGCCCCCGCCGGCGGGCCTCCTCACCGAGCGGCCCGATGGCCCGCACCAGACGTGACATCACCGGATCCCGGAGCCCGCACAGGTGGGCGAAGCCCGGCGAGGCCGGCCCGCCTTCCAAAACCTCTCCTACCGGCCGAAGAAGAGCTTGGCGGCGGGGCTCATCATGTCCGGGTTCCAGAGGGGATCGAAGGTGAGCTGGGCGTTTACCGTCTCCACACCCTCTATGGAGAGCACCTCGTTCTCTACCTGCTCCTGGATCATGTCCCCAACCGGACACATCGGGCTCGTCAGAGAAAATACCACGTCCACGTGCCGCCCCTCGTCGTGGATCCCGATGTCGTAGACGAGCCCGAGCTCGACGAGATCCATCCCGAGCTCCGGGTCTATGACGTTCCTGAGCTGATCCCTCACACGCTCTTCGGTAAGCACCTTGCCTTCACCTCTCGATAGCCAGCTTCGCGGCTAATTGTAATGTCAGCAGGCCCCTTTTCCAGCATTACCGCATCCCGTATAATGTAATCATCGGACGATTACTTTCTGGATGGAGGAGGGAGATGCGGGGAACGAGGAATTTTTTGTGGGGTGCTCTTTCGGTAGCCTTCGCGGTTCTGGTCACGCTGTCCTTCGTGCAGGGCACGGTCTGGGCGGCAACTCCTTCCGCGGGGTTCCTCAAGCGGCAGGGGCCGGCACCGCCAGGAGCGAACGAACCTGGGTGTCACCCGAGCCCCCGGCACCCCGAGCCGGTGGTGCTCGTTCCGGGGACGTTCGAGAGCATGGCGCAGAACTGGGCGAAGCTCTCCCCGGAGCTTGCGGCGCGCGGTTACTGCGT
This sequence comes from Rubrobacter calidifluminis, assembly GCF_028617075.1. Classification (NCBI taxonomy): domain Bacteria; kingdom Bacillati; phylum Actinomycetota; class Rubrobacteria; order Rubrobacterales; family Rubrobacteraceae; genus Rubrobacter; species Rubrobacter calidifluminis. The sequence goes on from NZ_JAQKGV010000014.1 coordinate 59,709, forward strand.
ATACTCGCTGAACTACGGGGTGACGGCGGCGGGGTACTCGACAGGGCCTATACAGCAGTCGGCGAGCGAGCTGCGGAGCTTCGTCAACCACGTGCTCCGTCTGACGGGGGCGCGCAAGGTGGACATCGTGGGGCACAGCCAGGGCGGGATGATGCCCCGCTACTACATCAAGTTCCTCGGCGGGGCGAAGAAGGTGGACGACCTGGTCGCGCTCACCCCATCGAACCACGGGACGAAGAACCCGGGAGCCTTTACCACCGGTCTGCTCGGTTGCGTAGCCTGCCGGCAGCAGATGTGGGGCTCGCCGTTCCTGCGCAGGCTCAACAGCGGGGACGAGACGCCGGGAGGTGTCTCCTACACGGTGATCACGACCAGATACGACGATGTGGTGGTTCCGTACACCTCGGCCTTTCTGAAGGGGCCGGCTTCGCGGGTCTCGAACATAACCATCCAGGACTACTACCCGCTCGACACCTCGGACCACCTCCTGATTCCCTACGACGAGAGAGCCTACACCTTCATCTTCGACGCGCTCTCCCACCCGGGACCGGCGAGGCCCTGACCAGGGGCAACCCCGGTCAGGGCCCGTATCAACGAACCACGCCGGGGCTCAGTCCTCGTAGTAGTCGAGGCCCGTGTGGTGGATGACCTCTTCGCCCATGATCGTGCGCAGGGTATTCTTCAGCTTCATGAGCTGGATGAAGAGGTCGTGCTCCGGGTAGAGCTCCGGCGGGACCATCGGGCTCTTGAAGTAGAACGAGAGCCACTCCTGGATGCCGCCCATCGAAGCCCGCTGCGCGAGGTCGAGGAAGAGTGCCAGGTCGAGCACGATCGGGGCCGCCAGGATCGAGTCGCGGGCGAGGAAGTTGATCTTTATCTGCATCGGGTAGCCGAGCCACCCGAAGATGTCTATGTTGTCCCAGCCCTCCTTCGCATCACCCCGCGGCGGGTAGTAGTTGATCTTGACCAGGTGGGAGAGTTTGCCGTAGAGCTCGGGGTAGACGTCGGGCTGAAGGATGTAGTCGAGGACCGAGAGCTTCGAGACTTCCTTGCTCTTGAGGTTCTCCGGAGCGTCGAGCACCTCCCCGTCGCGGTTGCCGAGGATGTTGGTCGAGAACCAGCCCTCCATCCCGAGCATCCTGGCCTTGATACCGGGAGCCACCACCGTCTTCATCCAGGTCTGTCCGGTCTTGTAGTCCTTCCCCGCTATCGGAACACCCCGCTCGGTGGCGAGCTGCACCAGAGCCGGAATGTCTACCGCGAGAGAGGGCGAACCATTGGCATAGGGCACCCCCTCCATGATCGCCGCGTAGGCGTAGATCATCGCCGGAGAGATGGCTGGGCTGGACTCATCGAGTCCCCTCTCGAAGGCCTCCACGGTGGTGTGGACGTCCTGCACCTGCAGGTAGGCCTCGGTCGAGGCACAGCTGATCATCACCACCCGTTCAAGCCCGTTCTCCCGCTTGAAGCGCCTTATGTCCTCCCTCACCTGCTCGGCAGCCTCCCTGAGAGAGGAGTAGCGCTTCCTGTGCGTCGCCTCAAGCCTCCCCACGTAACGCTCGTCGAAGACCGCCGGCCATGGTCTCACCCGCTTGAGCTCGTCCCGCACTGTGTTGAGATGCTCTTTCTCCAGCACCCCCGCGACCACGGCAGCCTCATAGGCGTCGTCAGGGAATGCATCCCACCCGCCGAAGACGAGATCCCCCAACTCCGCCAGCGGCACGAACTCCTTTATCTTCGGGTTCCGTTCCTCGGTGCGCTTGCCGAGCCTGATCGTGCCAAGCTGCGTCAGAGAGCCAACCGGATCACCAAACCCTTTCTTTATCAGCTCGACCCCCGCCATGAACGTCGTCGCCACCGCACCCATCCCGGGCATCAAAACTCCGAGCCTGCCCTCCGCAGGACTTATCTTCCTCGCTGCACCCATGGACCCTCCTTTCTGTATGCATACCCGACACCACAGAACCTGACGACCTCTGAGTATACCGCAAACAACTCTTTATAAGCTTTCGTTCTTTTTACGCCAACAAAGATTGTTCAGATGTAATGATTGAAAGATCACGTGTTGCGAGTTAACATTGGAGCAACTTTCTGAGCGGTGGATTGCCTGGCACCGGACCCGGCCCGGATATGTTTTTCCGGGCGGATCTCTTCTTGCGTGTCTGGCGGGCTTTTGGAGCCGGAGGTGTGAGGATGATGGTGCAGGAGACTGAAACCGGCGCGGCTGTACTCGCTGCGGGCTTCGGGGAGAGGATGCGGGACTGTGGCAGACCCAAGCCGCTCGTGCGGGTGGGTGGTCTGACGCTTCTGGAGAGGACCGTGCGCACGCTGAGGGCGGGTGGGCTCGAGGGGCCGGTGGTCGTCGTGGTGGGCTACCGGGCCGAGGAGGTTTCGCGGTTCTGCGAGGAGAGAGATCTCGCGGTGAGGGTGGTCGAGAACCCGGACTATCCGCGGGGCAACGGGACGTCGGTACTGGCTGCGATTGATCATCTACCGGAGAGGTTCGTGGTCTCCATGGTGGATCACGTACATAGTCCGGAGGCAGTGCGCAGGCTTCTCGTCCAGCGGGGGGAGTTCGTTGCGGCGGTGGACAGTCGGCCGCTGTTTGCGGATCCTGCCGAGGCCACCCGGGTAAGGCTGCGGGGCGGGGGCGTGGTCGACTTTGGTAAGGGGCTTACGCCCTACGACGCGCTGGATGCGGGGCTGTTTTTGTGCTCCCGCAGTGTACTGCAGAAGCTCTCCGGCGAGGAGGATGGACCGCTCTCCTGGAACGAGCTGAAACGGAGGTGGCTTGCACAGGGAGGACGGATAGAGGCAGTAGACCTCGACGGAGCGCCGTGGACTGACGTGGACACGCCGGCCGACATCGAGCGGGCGCTGGAAGCCATCCTGAGCTGGGCCGCATCCGGCAATGACGGCTTCGTCTCGCGACACTTCAATCGCAGGCTGAGTCGCCGGGTGACCCGCCGGCTGCTCGGCACCCCGGTAGCGCCGGATCACGTGAGCCTGGCCAGCTTCGCGCTGGCCGCGGCGGGGGCGTTCTCGATCTTGCGTGGCCGGATGAGGCTCGGGGGGGCGCTGGTACAGCTATCTTCGGTGGTGGACGGCTGCGACGGGGAACTCGCCCGGGCCCGGCTCGAGTCCTCCCCGAGAGGGGGCGTGCTCGACGCAGTCCTGGACCGCTGGTCGGATGCTCTCGTGATCTCCGCGCTCGCCGCACGCCGAAGGTCAGCGCAAATCCTCGGCTATCCGGCGCTCGCCGGAGCGTTGCTCGTACCGTACACCAGGGCCCGCTGGGAGGCGACCATCGGCAAAATACCGCGCAGTTTCACGGGCCTCGGCGCGACCCGCGACGTGCGGCTGGCGATCCTCGCTCTCGGCGCACTCCTCGGGCGTCCTGCTCCCGCCCTCGGTGCCGTCGCTCTCCTCTCCAACGTCGAAGTGGTACGCCGGCTGGCCGGACTACCGGGCTTCTGAGCTCCCGCGAACGGCGAGTTATCCACCGTCTGGCCATCTTATCCACAACATGTTGTGGATAAGATGGGCGGGCACGTCCACCCTTCAATCGGGCTTCCAGCCCAATCGGACGAGCAACCCGGCGGTCATCGCCGCCGTCGCCCCCCATATGTTGTGATCACCGACCGAGAAGACGGGAACCTCGTACTCGCGCCCGTCGCGCCGCCAGACTATCTCCCGGAAGGTCTCGGGAGCCATCAGTACCTCGAGCGGGACGGTGAACACCTCCTGGACCTCACCGGGCGAGGAGAGAGAGTACTCCGCACCTTTGGGCAACAGGCCGACGTAGGGGCTGACCAGGAAACCCGAGGCCGGGATGTACATCTTCTCCAGCCTCCCGAGAACCTCGACCCGGGAGGGGTCGAGCAACACCTCCTCGTGAGACTCGCGCAGCGCGGTCTCCATAAGAGAGGAATCCCTCGGCTCGAACCGGCCGCCCGGAAACGAGATCTGACCGGCATGGTTGCGCAGGCCCTCCTTTCGCAGGGTGTAGATGATCCTCTTCTCACCGCGGACCACCGGAATGAGCACGGCGGCCTCCCGCACGCGTGCCCCCGCGGGGGGCACCCTCGGTCGGCGCTTTCCCGTCTCGAGGTCACGCGGAGAGAACCTCTCGTACACCTCGCGCCAGTTGGGCAGCGGTCGGGATACAGCCTCGCGCAGACGCCTATCAAACCCGTCCTCCATAGGGCTAAATATAGCCCATGGGCCCTCCCAGCGGCGAAACCTGACCATCCGGGACCAACCATCGGGCACACGCAAAACCGTCGTCGGGTAGGGGATGCCAATGCCCTCATCGCGGTAGCGGGAATGCACCAGCTTGACGAACTCGTGCAGGATCAGGTACTGCCCGGCGACCTCCCGGGTCCGCAGGATCACGCTGAAATCTATGCCGTAGTCCCCTAAGTTGTTATATCGGACAGCAGGCTCGAACCCGGGCACGCCACCCTCTATCCCGGACATGAACTCGTTGGCCACCTATACGGCGGCGACACGCTCGACATGCGCGAGATCGCTCTCGTACCCCACCCCGAGAGGCACGACGATCGACATCTCCCGCTCCGGCCGTTAGTGGTTGGTTATCGTCGAGGCGCTCAGCGTGGAATTCGGCACGACGACCATGTTTTGGGGCAGCGCCCGGATGGTCGTGTTGCGCCAGTTTATATCCTCGACATATCCCTCCTCCCCGGAAGAGAGCTTTATGTACTCCCCAGGCCGGACCTGCCCAGAGGCGATGATCAGGACACCGGAGAGCAGGTTCGGGAGCGTCTGCAGCACCACGAGCATCCCTGTTGAGACGACGGCGACCTGCGCCACGCGCGGCAACAGGTATGACGACGGCAATCCCCGGACCCGTCGCGAGTAGAGGCTCACGGGCTCCCCTGTGATCCTGGCGGCGACCACAACCCCGGAGAAGATGAGCACGACAGGAAGAATCCCGTCGGCAAACTCCTCGGCCTGGCGGACGCGGCGGCGACGGGGCGCTCCCGGCCCGGCTGGGCCACGGAGAGAACCCTTCTGCGACGAGCACCAGGGAGGCATAGCATCCCCAGCAGGAGAGGCTGCACTTCACCGTCTTCGATCCGACGACCACAGATTCCACGGAGCTTCGCGAGCTGATGCGCGGGGGACCTGCCCGGTCCCCCGGTGGATAAGTATGTCCATCGAGGTCTGTAACCGTCCTCCGCTCTCAGAACAGGAGCGAATCCAGGGCGTCACCGCAGGAGCGGTGCCCCGCCCGGCAAAGAGGACGAGTTCGTCCCTGTGAGCCGGCGCCACTCCCCCAAACTCCCACGTCCACCTCGCGCACGCGGAACCCGGCGTGAAGATCCTGCATCGCGGTCACTCGTCCACCGACGGCATGGACGCGGGAACCGGCCAGCTCGGCGCCGGTCTCTTCGCCGGCAGTTCATTTCGCTGCAGCACAGGCCAGGGGTGTGGGAGCGGCTCATGGAGTACATTAACATCCGGCAGCGCCATCTTCGCCTGCCCGCCCGAGGCGCGCAGAGGCGGCTACGTCGGGAACGGGATCCTCTCCTGAAGCAGGCGACGCCGGTAGAATTACCGGATCGCGGTGGACGAGGAGGAGCCATTGGAGCTATTCGGTCTGGACATAGGTGGATCGGGGATAAAAGGCGCCCCGGTGGACGTCGGGACGGGCGAGCTTCTCTCGGAGAGGGTCCGGGTCGGCACGCCTCAGCCAGCCACACCCGGGGCCATCGTCGAGAGCGCGCTCGAGGTCCTGGCAGCCTGCGGTTGGGAAGGCCCCGTCGGGTGCGGGTTCCCGGCGGTGGTGAAGGACGGGGTCGTAAGGACCGCTGCCAACGTGGACGAGTCGAACGTGGGCTTCGACCTGCAGGACGCCCTCGAGCGTGAGACCAGACATCCGGTGCGTGTCATAAACGACGCCGACGCGGCGGGGCTCGCGGAGATGCGCTGGGGAGCCGGGCGGGGAGAGAAGGGCGTCGTGCTGATGCTGACGCTCGGCACCGGTATCGGGACCGCGCTATTTACCGGGGGAAGGCTGGTTCCGAACACCGAGCTCGGTCATATCGAGATCGCCGGCTACGACGCCGAGATGCGCGCCTCGGACGGGGCGCGCAAACGCGAGAAGCTCGGCTGGAAGAAGTGGTCTAGACGCCTTGAGGAGTACATAAGGCACATCGAAGACCTTCTCTGGCCCGACCTCATCATCATCGGCGGCGGGGTGAGCAAAAAATTCGAGAAATTCATGGCCCACGTCGACGTGAGGACAAGGGTCGTGCCGGCCAGGATGCACAACGCAGCCGGCATAGCCGGCGCCGCTCTGGCCGCGTCGGAGGTTCTCAGCCCTGCGGACGACGGGGGTTCCGGATCAGATCCAGCGCCTCCGCCCGGTAGGCGGCGTCCTCGAAGAGCACCCCCCTGAGCGCCGAGGTGACCGTGATGCTGCCTGGTTTCTGCACGCCTCTCGCCGTCATGCACAGGTGCTCGGCCTCGATCACCACGATCGAACCCTTCGCCGCGAGGCAGTTGTACAGGTCGTCGGCGATCTGCTCGGTCAACCGCTCCTGCAGCTGGGGGCGTCTGGCGTAACCCTCCACGAGACGCGCGATCTTGGAGATCCCGACGACCTTGCGGTCCGGTATGTAGCCGACGTGCGCACGTCCGATGAAGGGCACCAGATGGTGCTCGCACATGCTGTAGAGGCTTATGTCCCGCACCAGGATGAGACCGTCGTAGCCCTCGGTAAAACCGATCTCCAGGTGCTCCGCCGGGTTCTCGCGCAGGCCGGAGAAGAAGTGCTCGTAGGCTTCTGCCACGCGGGAAGGGGTGCCGATGAGCCCCTCCCGCCCGGGATCCTCGCCTATCGCCTCCAGAATCTCGCGCACCGCGTGCTCGATCTTCTGCCTGTCTATCCCCCGCTGTTTGAGCCGATCGACCAAGAAGCTACCCCCTGATCAGCCGCGGAAGCGGCCGGAGATCGGGAATCTTCGCCAGAGCCTCTGGGGACTCCAGGTCTCCCCGGCGGTCCACCAGCACCGCACCAATCCCCACCGCCGCGGCACCTCTTATGTCTGCGACCGGATCGTTCCCCACGTGCAGGGTCCTGTCGCGGACATCCTCCATCCCGCTCACCCTCAGAGCCTCCTCGAAGATCTCGCGCCCCGGTTTCTCCTCCCCCACGACCGCTGAGACCACGAGACCGTCGAAGAATTCCAGCCAGCCGAGATCCCGGAGCACCTCCTCCAGGAGCACGTCCCAGTTGGAGACCACATAGATCCTGCAGCCCATGCGCCTGAGCTCCCCGAGCACCTCCTCCGTCTCCGGGTAGGGGCGGAAGGAGATCCTGCGATCCGCTATCTCCGCCAGCACCTCCACCGGCGCCTCGACTCCTAGCATCCGGGCGGTCTTCTCGGCGTTGGCCTTCTTGAAGGCCTCGAGTTCTTCCCGGGTCGGGTATTTTATGTTCTCGGAGATGTGCGTCCTTATGCTCTCCTGGATCGGCCCGGCCGCCGCCTCGACCGTGATGGGACCGTCCTTGGCGTAGCGCCCGAGGTCCCTCACGTAGCCCTCCACGTCGAGGTCGACCCACAGAAGCGTCCCGTCAACGTCGAGGAAGACCGTATCGTAACGCACCCTCAAAACGCCTCCCCTAAAAATCCTCTAAAAACTGCAACCTCCCGCGCGCAGCGGCCGAAGACCAGTATACGCCCGTCCGGGCACCCCGCAGGGCCCTTCAGAGAATCTCGACGTCGTAGCCGTGACGGTCGGAAAGCTCTTGAGCAGGCGGCCGAAGTGCTCCGAGGACTCGTAGGAGAATTAGAAGCAGACCGAGAAGGGATAGCCCTCCCCGGACCCAAAGCGCACGTGCTCGCAAACCAGCCCAGGCTCGTCCAAGAGGTCGCGCACAGGCTCGACGTCCGTCTTCTCCTCGATACCTCCGATCCGCAGTGGCCTGTCTCCCATCTCCATATCCTCTCGCCTCCGGGTTTCCTCACAGATCAAACCCGACGAAGCGCCCGTCCTTCTGCAGGAGCTCCCCGTCGACGTAGAGCTCCCCGCCCTGCCGCAGATCGCAGATGAGGTCCCAGTGGACACTGGAGGAGTTTCTACCGCCGGTCTGGGCATAGGACTGGCCAAGCGCGAGGTGGACGGTGCCGCCCAGCTTCTCGTCGAAGAGTATGCTTCGCGTGGCGCGTGGGATCTCGTAGTTGGTGCCGATGCCGAGTTCCCCGAGGTAACGCGAGCCCTCGTCGGCGTCAAGCATGCTCGTGAGGTACTCCTCGCCCTTCTCGGCCGCAGCCTCCACCACCCTCCCCTCGTGGAAGGTGAGGTGCACCCCGGAGACGTCCCTCCCCCCCACAGTCGCCGGGACTCCGAAGTAGACGTGCCCCTCGGCGGAATCCTCGACGGGACCGGTGAAGATCTCACCACAGGGCAGGTTGTGCTGACCGGAGTCCTCGAGGAATCTGCGTCCTTCGACCGAGAGCGTCAGCTCGGTGCCCGGCCCGACGATGCGCACCTCTCTGCCCCGCTCCAGCCTCTCGGCGAGCCTTCGCTGTTCGGCGGAGCGCGCGCTCCAGAAGGCTGCCGGGTCCTCCCGGTCGAGCGCCAGGGCCGAGAAAACGAACTCCTCGTACTCGCGCAGGCCCATCTCGGACTCCTGCGCCAGGGCGTTCGTCGGATAGAGCGTCAGAATCCAGCGATCCCTTTCGATCACTAGGTCAGTCAGGTGCTTGTCTCGGAGCGCAAGCGCCCGCTGTTTCTCAGGATCTACTCCGGAGAGTGCCCGGGTGTTCTCCGGTGCCATGATCTGCACGAAGGCGTCGGCCTGTTCGTAGACGGAGCGCATTATTGAAGGGGTCTTCCGGTAGTGGGCATCCCCCGCGTGCTCGAAGAAGACCTCCTGCAGCCCCGGCACGGAGACCAGCGTCACTGGCACGGCGCCGGCATCCAACACCCGCGCGTAGACCTCCCGGATGAGGGGGGCCGCGGCGATTCCGCCGGTGATGAGCACCTGCTCCCCCTCGCGGGCTCCTATGGAGTACCGGACCATCACGTCAGCGAGCTTGGTGAGCCTCTCGTCGCGCACGACACCTCTCTTTCGATTGAAACCCGGACATAAAGAGAGGTTATCATCCGCCGGGGAACACAGGAGGCCGCGCGGGATCTGTGGCATCCTTTCTCTCCTGTGCGTTCCGCGAGAACCAGGAACGAAGCAGGGTCGACGATCTCGACGTCGGAGAGGTGCCGGTCATGCGCAGGAAGTTGGATCACAGGCTCTACCGGAGTGCCGCGGCGCTGTTCGTGGTGGCATTCTCGGTGGCGCTCGCGGCTAAAACTTTCACCGGAAGACCGGGGAATCACGAGGGGCGCTACCCGGAGGTGGCCACCCCGTCGACAGCACGCGTCGTGCAGGCCGTCTCCCCCGCCTCTTCGGTAACCGGCGCCGCCTACCTGGCGGTCGCCCCCGGTCTTCCGGGGCTGTCCCAGCGCGGGGTCCACGGCGTGCGGCAGAGCGTACTCGATCCCCGCTGGGCCTCGGTCCAGGTCTCCTCGGGCGAGCCGGGCGGTTACTATACCGTCTTCCTCCACCATCGGGACGGATTCTGGCAGCCTCGCAGGTCGGTGCTCGTGCAGCGAGACCCCGATCCTGAGAAGGGAAACCCGCGCGACATCGAAGCAGTTCTCGGGAACGTGCCGGATGACCTCAAGCGTCCCCTGCTGCCCGGCGGGTCACCCGCCACCCCCGCCCGGACCCCTCTCGGAGCGGCCGTCGCTTCCCTGGAACGGGGCGTGCCGGACGGCCACTGGAAAGCCATCTCGATTGTCGGGTCGGGCCCCTACCGCGTCGTCGAGCTGAGGGGAGAGAGGAGCCACACGACCCGGGTGTACCTGGAGCGCTCCGGGAAGACGTGGGAGGTGCGCGGCGTCGGCGAGCACCTGACCCGTGCCGATCTGCCGGACTTCCCGGCTGATCTCGTCGCTCCGGTTCCCTCTCCCTCCCCCCGACGAGCCGGGGTCGAGCCGGCGCGGGTGATCCTTAAAGACCACCCGGACAGGAAGAGGATCATGCCCGGCCTCGAGCAGGCGCTGGGCTACGTGAAGCGCTACCCCGGCATAGCCGGGTTCTACGCCATTGACCTCAATAGCGGGGCGGGCTACGGTGTCAGGCCCGACGAACCGTTCTTCAGCGCCTCGGTCATCAAGGTCGCGGTGATGGTCGCCGTCTTCCGCAGGATAGACGATGGCCAGCTCTCCTACTCAGAGAAGCTCGCTATCAAACCCGGGGATAAAGCGCCCGGATCGGGCGAGTTGCGCTGGGCGCCGGCGGGCAGGAGGCTCCCGGTCAGGGATTACCTGTGGCTCATGATCACGCGTTCGGACAACGTCGCAACCAACGTGCTCACCCGCGCCGTCGGGGGACGCGACTACGTCAACCTGGTGGCCCGCTCTCTGGGTGCCCGCCACACCGTCCTCTACCAGAAACTGAGCGACAACCGCGCGGCGGTCCCCGCCCTCGACAACCGCACCACCCCGCGCGATATGGCGAGGATTCTGGCCGAGATCTACGAGGGCCGGGCCGCGAGCCGCCGGAGCTGCAGCAGGATGATCTACCTGCTGCGGCACAACGATATGGAGTGGTGGATGGAGGCAGGCGTACCGCCGAGCGTCAAGGTCGCGAACAAGGGGGGCTGGCTGGACAGCACGTTCAACGACGCGGGCATCGTGCTCTACCGCAGAAGGCCCTACGTCCTGGCGATCTTCACCAAGTACGGCACCAACGACCTCCAGCGCGGCGGAGAGTTCCTCGCAGATGTCTCGAAGGCGATCTGGAGATCCGAGTCAGGCGAGACGCTGGCCGCCTACGAAAGATCCCACCAGCCCGCCATCACACCCCGTTAAGCCCCGTCGGCCGCTACCGCCGCAGCCAGACCCCCTCCATCCCCTCACGCACGTATTCGAGCGTGGCGCGCATCCGGTAGCGGATCTTCTCCTCCTCGGGCGCACCGAGGGCCCGGGGCCTGAGCTCCAGGCTTACGGCACCACCGTAGCCGGTGGAGCCGAGCTCGCGGAGAAAGCGCCTCAACGGGAGCTTACCCTGCCCCGGCAGCCGGTGTTCGTCCCCGCCCTCGAGCCGGGAGTCGGAGAGATGCACGTGCCGCAGCTGCCCGGTGAGCGCCGAGAGGGCCTGCAGGATGTCCACGCCGCTCGCGGCGCAGTGGCTGGTGTCAAGCGTCACCCCGCCAATATCCCGCAGGTGTTCGGGAAGGTAGCAGCCCACCCTGCGACTCCCGAACGGGAAACGCCGCTCGATCTGAGGAATCAGGTTCTCGACCGCCACGCAAACCCCCTCGGACCGGGCCCGCTCCAGTACACCATCGCGCCAGCTCTCCAGGTCACGACCCGCCGGGGGATGCGCGACGACCACCCGCGCTCCCACCCTGGCGGCGAGCGAGGCAGCACGCACCAGCGTCTCGTCGTCGTCCACCCCCCAGAGCCCGCGGCCAAGCGGCGGGTGCAGCGCGATCACGGGCAGGCCATGTTCCCGCGAGAGTAGCTCGATGTACTCCGCCTGGTGTGTGTCCCACCTGTCGTCCATCATCACCTCGACGCCATCGTAGCCGGCCTCCGCCACCCAGCGGAATATCCGGGCGAGACCGAAGGTGTGGAGCGAGCCGGTGCTGAAGATTACCGGTATCATCAATCCCTCCCGCGCAACGTGAATAGCTGGTCGACCGTGGTGGGAGAATGATTCTGGTAGTGGTTGTTGGCGTACAGGAACACTTCACGACCCTCCGCGAGAAAACGGTCTATCCGACGGGACCACCACACAAGATCCTCCGTCCGGTCGCAGCGCGGGTGGGTGTGTCTCGAGGGGAACCTCCGCCGGTCCCCCAGAAGCCTGATGTAGACGAAGCCGGCGGTCGCCACCTCCATCCGGGGCATCCCGGGAGAGTCCACGAGCACGAGCGCCACCCCGCGCCCGCGCAGCATCTCCTCAAGATCCAGATCCAGCCAGCTCCGGTGGCGCACCTCTACGGCGTAGCGCGGGCCGGCCGGCAACCCGTCGAGGAAGTCCTCCAGGCGGGAGGATGCCTTGGATTCCAGATAAGGCGGCAGCTGCAGGAGAAGCGGGCCGAGCCTGTCTCCGAGCCCGCGCATCACGTCTACGAAACGTCGTGCCAGCTCCCCGCACCCCTCGAGGAGCCGCTCGTGGGTGATCTCCCGCGGAAACTTCGCCGCGAACAGGAAACCCCGCGGCACCGCATGCCTCCAGCGGCGCACGGTAGATCCCCGCGGGATGCCGTAGAAGGTCGAGTCCACCTCCACCGTGGTGTACCTCCCGGCGTACCGCGCGAGCCTCCCGGCCGGCGCGAGTCCCGGTGGATAGAGGGTCCCCTCCCAGTCGGCGTACGACCAGCCGGAGGTACCGGCGTAGAGACCCGGCTCGGGGGGAGAGACCTCGGCATCCTCCCCCTCGAACAGGCTCTGCTGCACAGGGTAATCCAAAGGCTCCACCAGGTAGGGGATGCTACCACAGCCAGCCGGTCCCGGCGGCTATATCATCATCCCGGGGGGAACTCCTGCAAAAGCCTTCGAAGGAGGGGTCTTGAAGATATTCTACAGCGACAGCTTCGTTCTCCCCCTGCCGGAGGGCCACCGCTTCCCGATGCAGAAATACGCGATGCTGCGCAAGAGGGTTGAGGAGGCGGGCGTCTGCGCCCCCGGCGAGCTGCGCGTGCCGCGCGCGGCCACCGACGGGGAGCTAGCGCTCGTCCACACCCGCGGGTACCTGGAGAAGGTGAAGACCGGAACGCTCTCCCGCAGGGAGATCCGCCGGATAGGCTTCCCCTGGTCGGAGCAGATGGTCGAGCGCTCCCGCCGCTCCTGTGGCGCGACCCTTGAGGCAGCTGAGACGGCCCTCCTTGAGGGTTTCGCCGCCAACCTGGCGGGGGGAACCCACCATGCCTTCGCCGACCGGGGTGAGGGATACTGCGTCTTCAACGACGTCGCCGTCGCCATCAGGACGCTGCAGCGGGAAGGGGCCGTAGAGCGCGCCGTCGTCATAGACACCGACGTCCATCAGGGTAACGGAACGGCGAGGATCTTCGAGGGAGACCCCTCGGTGTTCACCTTCTCGATCCACGGGGCCAAGAACTTCCCCTTCCACAAGGAGAGGAGCGATCTCGACGCAGAACTGATGGACGGAGCGCGGGACGACATGTACCTGGAGGCTCTCGCGGAGGGCCTCAAGAGATCGCTCGAAGAATCCGAGGCGGAGATAGCCTTCTACCTGGCCGGGGCCGACGCGTTCGAGGAAGACCGCCTCGGCCGGCTCTCGGTGAGCAAGGAAGCCCTCGCCTGGCGGGACCGGATGGTGCTCGAGGCCTGCCGGAGGTGCAGCCTCCCGGTCGTCGTGACGATGGCCGGTGGATACGCACGTGAGATAGAGAACACAGTCGAGATACAGCTCGCCTCGATAATGGAAGCGCAGAGAATGTGGCGTCTCGAGAGGAGCACCTGACATGGATAAGAGCTCTCCGATCTACGTGATCACCGGAGCCACCGGTGGCATCGGAGGGGCCCTCTGCCGGCGGCTAGCGCGACGGGGGGCACGCCTGGCCCTGGCGGCGAGGGGAGAAGAGCGGCTGCAAAGGCTGGCCGGAGAGCTGGACGCCTTCTCCATCCCCCTCGACGTCTCCGCCCCCGGTGAAATGGAGCGTCTGTTCCAGGCCACAGCCGATGAGTTCGGCCGGATAGACGGGGCGGTCAACTGCGTGGGATCCTTCTTGATAAAACCGGCCCACCTCACCAGCCACGAGGAGTTCGAACAGACCTTCGCTCTCAACGCAGCCACCGCGTTCGCGATGGTCCGGGCGGCGGCAAACCACATGCAGGACGGCTCGGTGGTGCTCCTCTCCTCGGTGGCCGCCACCACGGGCCTGGCCAATCACGAGGCGATCTCAGCCGCAAAAGGTGCCGTCGCGGCGCTGACGCGCTCGGCCGCAACCTCCTACGCCCCTCGCGGCCTGAGGTTCAACGCGGTGGCCCCCGGGCTGGTCGAGACCCGGATGACCGAGAGGGTCACCCGCAGCGAGGCCTCACGAAGGGCCTCGACCGAGCTGCACCCGCTCGGTCGCCTCGGGAAGCCGGAGGACATAGCCTCCGTGATCGAGTGGCTGCTCTCGCCGGAGCAGAGCTGGATCACGGGACAGGTCATCGGGGTGGACGGCGGACTCTCCTCGCTCCACCCCATGCCACGCAGATCACCCCGCAGCTGAGGTATGAGCCAGGGTCCGTCCCCGCAGCACACCAGAAGATTTACAAGAATAAGCCTGCCTCCCATATCTGGCATCTGATAACTAAAAGTGGTACATATAGATTAGAATTTAGCCGCTACGGGAGAAGAAGGGGCCATGGGAAGCAGACGGGTAGCGCTGAAACCGCACGCGGACAAGATCCGCCGCTGGGTGGAGGAGGGGCGGGGGGACGAGTGGATCGCGCAGGAGCTGAACACGACGCCCTCGAGCGTGCAGAGTTTCCGGTCGCGCAACTCGATCTACCGACGGGACCCCGTCCGCCGGGGGGAACTCTCTGAGCACCGGGCCGTGCTGAGAGAGATCGAGGGGGGCATCCTCATAGAGACCGATGCGGCTGGTTCGGAGGTCTTCGAACAGCGGTGGAGGGAGTATCTCAAACGCAGCCCAGCAGAGGTACACCTGGTAATCACGCGGGACAGGATCTACGTGGAGAAGGCACACTAGGAGTGGGCGGGAGCAGGGTGGTCTTAGAGCTGTCGGTCGGGGACGCCAGGGAGCTGCACGCCGCGCTCGAAGAGCTGATCGAAAGTGGTCTCTCCGACGTTCGCCTGCTGCGGTTCTACCGTCTGCTCGGCTGGCGCATCCTGGCCTCCTGCGAGGGTGGCGGCGGCCTCACCGGCCGGCTCGCAGAGCTGGCGCGCCGGGCAGAGACGCTAGAGGAGTACGAGGCCACACGCGAGAGGGAACTCGGCCCGATACTCCGGGCGCTCGAAGACGCCGAGCAGCGGGACGCCTGAGCGGCGGGCAAGTTATTCAAACGTTACCGGAGGGTAATCGGCATGTAACTTACACCTGAGAGAATGCCGGCATTGGGCCAGCGATCCCCCTCCGGCCCGGAGAAATCGGCCGGTCCGCACTCACGCGGGCCGGCCGTCTCCGTGTGCTAACCTTTTCCCGGTGCGCCGAATGCCACCCGGAAGAGAGGTTGTCGGTGACAGCTGTATCCAACCTGGTCGCAGCTCTCATGGTCGGTGGGCTCGCCCTGTGGGCTCAGTGGGCCCGCAAGAGCCGGGCCGCCGAGATCTCGCTCTGGATACTCATCCTGGCCCTCTCCTTCCTCACCCTCCTGGTCGGCATCCTGCTCGTGGCGATGAGCATCTCGGGCACAGCGCCGGAGATCGTCCCGGGGCGTCTGATCCACATAGAGACGGCCGGGCTGCTGGTGGCAGGCGTGGCAGGACTCTGCCTGTGCGTACCCCCGCTGCTGAAGATACTCGGCACGAGCCGCGGGGGCAGGCTCTCCGAGCCGCCGGTCTTCTTCGCGCTGTGGCTCTTCGTCATGGTGCTGTTCACCAACAACCTGGTGGGCATCCTGGGCTTCGAGCAGGTCACGCGCCTCGGGACACATTCTCTGGGTGAGGAGGGGCGGCTCTCTCCCGCCGCCGTTCTGGGCACCGAGCTCCCGTTCGTGGTCGTCGCCGTATGCGGTGTCGGGCTGGGGGTCCGGCGCGACGTGCGCCAGACGCTCGCGCGTTTGGGGTACGGCAGGCCGACCCTCAGGGGGCTGGCTGCGGCCGCCCTGTTCGTGGTCTTGGCCCTCCTGCTGGCGCCCGTTGCCGACCACCTCTTCACCGCGCTCCAGCCCGGGCTCAGCCGCAGGGTCGGGCACCTCTCGACCAACCTGTTCGGGGCAGGTGGGCTAGGGCCTCTGCACGCCGTCCTCTTCGCCCTGCTGCTCGGGATAGGTGCCGCGCTGGGTG
Organism: Rubrobacter calidifluminis; assembly: GCF_028617075.1. Taxonomy (NCBI): domain Bacteria; kingdom Bacillati; phylum Actinomycetota; class Rubrobacteria; order Rubrobacterales; family Rubrobacteraceae; genus Rubrobacter; species Rubrobacter calidifluminis. The sequence goes on from NZ_JAQKGV010000014.1 coordinate 75,733, forward strand.
AGGAAACGCTCTTCCGCGGCGCGGTGCAGCCCGTTTTGGGGATCCCGCTCACCTCAGTACTCTTCGCCTCGATGCACCTGGAGTACGGCCCCTCCATAATCCTCGTCTATCTGTTCCTGATCTCGGCGGGGCTCGGGCTGCTGCGGCGCCAGGCGAACACCACGGTGAGCTTCACCGCCCACGCCGCCTACAACGTGCTGAGCGTGCTCATACCCTATTTCCTCGCCGGCTCGTAGACGTGGCATGCCTCAGGTTCGAGACCCCGGAGACCCAGGCCGAGATCGAACGTTTCATCGCGAATGAGCCGGGCTGGCGACTCGAGATCGTCCGCCGCTGGCGATGGTTCGGGGAGAGCGCGCTCCGTGGGAACCTGGACGAGATAGAACGCCTGCTGCGGGCCAGGAGGCATTACCTTGAGCCGCACCGGGGAAGGCTGGCGATACTGCCCCAGTCGGAGGGGGAGAGGAGACGCCTCGAAGAGCAGGACATCCTGGGAGATCTCTGGGAGATGGAGGACCAGCGACGCACGGCGACATGCAGCCCCCAGGCGGAAACCGCAGGCTCAGGCGGCCGCGAGGGACTCCGTAACGGGCAGCAGCGGGGCAGGCTCCAGGGCGACCGCTATGCGGACGAGCAGCTCGCTAACCTCGATTCCGAGGCCGTGGGCCACGCTCTCGAGCACGCGCGAGGAGGGGTCCTTCTCCCCGCGCTCTATCTCCGCCAGGTACGAGACGGAGATGTGGGAGCGCTCGGCGACCTGGCGCAGGGTGAGACCGCGGGCGTTGCGCTCGGCCCTCAGGGTCTCGCCTATGGCCGCGAGGAGGTCGGTTCTCTCCCGCCGGGGTTGCATCTCCACCTTCATGGGCCAATTCTAACTTTAGCCGGGCTCCTTTGGCAACTCCCCGGCGAGCCGCTTCACGAGCCGGACCTGCCCGGCATCGACCTCGGGCGTCGCATATGGCGTCTCCATCACGACCGGGACGCCGGGCAGGCCCGCGAGCAGGCCGCGCCACGCCTCCAGCGGCACCCGCCCCTCCCCTATGCGCCGGTGCCCGTCCCTATGGCTGCCGCGCTCGTTGGCCGCATCGTTGAGATGCAGGAGCGCGAGCGAATCATCGAACAACCCGCGAACCTCGCCAGCCAGGCGATCAGCCGCCGCGGCATTCGAGAGGTCGTATCCGGCGGCGAAGGCGTGCGCGGTGTCAAGGCACACCCCGACGTGTGCTCTCCGCGCGGCGAGCGCAAGCTCGGGCAGAGACGAGCAGATCTGGGTGCCCGCTCCGACAGAGTTCTCTATCGCGATGCCGGCCGGAGAGGGCGTGAGCCGCAGGGACTCCTCCCGCGCCCTCTCGAGGCCCTCCACGAGCCGCTCCAGAGCCCGTTCATTCCCCTCCCCACCATGGCTCCCGCAGTGGACCACCACCAGATCGAGCCCCAGCCCGCCGGCGGCTGACATCTCGAACGCGAGCGCCCGTATGCTGCGCTCCCGCAACGCCTCGTCACGGGAGGACAGGTTGATCAGGTACTTCGCGTGCGCCACCGCCGGACTGATCCCGAGTCGCCGCAGACCACGCACGAAATCGTCCGCCTCGGACCTCTCCACGGGTGCCGCCCAGGACTGGGGATTGGAGACGAAGATCTGCAACGCCTCGAGCTCCATCTTTTTCGCCCGCTCGAGTGTCCTCATCAGACCGCCCGACGTCGGAAGGTGACGGCCCACCCTGTTCTTCCTTCTCTCTGCAGAGTCCACGAACGAGATTGTACCGGCCTGAACATCACGCTCCGGCAGATATAATCCCATCAGGGAACTGCTGGATACCCCAAGGAGCAATCCTGAGATGGCACTCGAAGGCAAGGTCGCCAAAATACTCACCAACAACGAGATCGTCATAAACCGCGGCAGCAAGGACGGGGTCAAGCCGGGGATGCTCTTCGAGATCTTCTCACCCGGAGGCGAAGAGGTATGGGACCCGGACACCGGTGAGACGCTCGGCACCGTGGAAGACGTCAAGGCGAAGGCCGAAGTTACGGAGGTGAAAGAGCGGCTCGCCGTCGCCCGTCTGCAGGGGCCGATGACCCCATTCGGAGATCTGGGCGAGGTGCAGGAGAACCTGCAGCGCATCTTCAGCCAGATGTTCGGCGAGAACGTCCAGGTACAGGGCTTCGGTGCCAGCGCGGGCGACGAAGACGACCTCGAGTCGATGCTCGGAGGACCCCTCAAGGATCTCTCCAAGGTGCAGGTCGGTGACGCGGTGCGCGAGGTCGGGCGCAGCGGGGGGCGCAGCAGCCGTTTCCCGGGCTTCTAGAGGAGGGTGGCATCCGGCGCCTTCCCGCAACCACGGCCCTCATAGGGGCCAGCGTTATCTCCTACCTGATCGTCGCCTACCTGGGAGCCGCCCGCTACGGCTATCCCCTGGCCTCCGTGCTCGCCACCCAGCCCCCGCAGATCCTCCAGCTCGGTGAGCTGCGTCCGGCCCTGGTCGCCCGGGGACAGCTCTACAGGATGCTGACGAGCATGTTCCTGCACGCCGGGATGACGCACATCGCCCTGAACATGGTCTCGTTGTATTTCTTGGGGTCGTTCGCCGAGCCCTCCTTCGGGCGGGCACGTTACCTGGCGATGTACTTCCTGAGCGGCCTCGCGAGCGGGATAGCCTACCTCTACTTCGGTGGCTTCGATACGGCCGTGGTCGGGGCGTCCGGAGCCATCTTCGGTCTGGTCGGCGGCATCCTGGGCTATGCACTGCGGCGCGGAGCCTTCTCCTGGGAGAACCCCATAGTCCGCCAGCTCATCGTCCTCACCGCGCTCAACCTGTGGATCGGCTTCTCGATCCCCCACATAAGCAACACGGCGCACATCGGAGGTCTGGCGGGCGGGGCCCTCTACGGCTGGCTGATGGCCCCGTCCCTCTACTCGAGCAAGCCGGGCAGGGCCATAGCACCTGTAGCCACGGTCTTGGGAATCGAGCTGTTGCTGCTCGGCCTCTGGCTCTTTTCTACTTGACCGGGTCGTAGCCGCCCTTGCAGAACGGGTTGCAGCGCAGGAGGCGCCAGCCCGCCATGAGCGTACCCTTGAAGGGGCCGTACCTGCGGATCGCCTGCACGGCGTACTCCGAGCAGCTCGGGTAGAAGCGGCACGACGGCGGGAAGGCCGGGGACACGAACCGCTGGTAGAGTCTGATGGCCGCTATCAGGATGTAGGCGAGAGCTCTCATGGATTCGACCTTCGTCAAGAGTATAACCCGCCCCGTATGTTAAAAGCGTGTAAATCAGATATCATCATCGTGTTTTGTTTGGATCCGGAGGAAAAATACCAGACGGGGTATCGGCGAGGTGAGCAGAAGAGGGCAACCACTCCTGCTCGGCGGCCGGGACTGGCTGTACCTCCTCGGGCTGCTGATCCCGCTCTTCCTCTACGACCTGGTACTGAAGGGGGTACTCGTCTTCGGGCACCCGGACGTCGACGGTCTCTCCGACGCCATAGAGCTCGCCCGCTCCGACATCCTCTTCAACCTGGGGTACGCGGGCCTGTGGATCGCGCTGTTCGCCATCTTCCGTCGCGGTCTTCCACGGCGCGTCATCATGGTCCTCTTCCATGTCTCGGCCGTCTTGATCGCGGTGATAACCACGACGGCCTACGTCTACTACCAGAAGACTGGCACCACACTCGACTACGGCGTGGTCGCCTACGCGCTACCTCGCCTGGATCAGGTAAGCGGTTTGATCGGCAGCGTCGCGACACCCGTGATGTGGGCAGGACTCATTGCCGCCATCCTCTACGTTCTCTTCGGCCCCTACGCCCTGACCAGGCTCGTAGCGCACCGGGGGTTGTTCCGGTTCCCGGGCAGCCCGCGGGTTCCGCTGGCGGTACCCTGCGGGGTGCTCATGATAGCGCTCGGGCTGGTGGGTTTCTCGCTCGTAGCCAGCGGGCGAACGCGGGCCGGTGAGTCCTTCGCCCGGGACGCCGTAGTCAACCTCATCGTCTCAAAGGTGGACTACGAGGAGATGGAGCGTTCTATACCGGTCTCGAATGTCTCCGTTCCCCAGCCCCCGTTGCACGCCCGGCTCGTCCCCACCCCACACACTCGCCAGAAGAACGTGGTGTTCATACATCTGGAATCCACGCGGGCACGCTCGGTAACGCCCTACAACCCGCGCATACCCACGACCCCGTACCTGGAGAAACTCTCCAAAAAGGCGATCTTCGCCAAAAACGCCTATACGATCGTTCCTCACACGTCCAAGGCGATAACCGCTGTAAACTGCGGCATCTACCCGCACCTAACCAGCAAGATCACCGAGGCCTCTCCGGGCGGCATCCCAGCGATGTGCCTGCCACGTCTGCTCGCCGGGCAGGGGTACGATACGGTAGCTTTCCAGTCGGCGACCGGAACGTTCGAGGATCGCGGCCCCCTGGACAGAAACTTCGGCTACGAGCAGTTCTTCCCCCTGGAGAAGCTGCCGGACAAACAGAATTTCGAGAAGGTCAACTACTTCGGGCGTGAGGACGACATCATGCTCAAACCGAGCGAGCGCTGGATAGAAGAGCACCGCGGCAGACCCTTTATGATGTACTACCTCGGGGTGACCGGCCACGACAACTATCTCCCCATCCACCGCTACGGCTTCAAGCACTACACCGCCAACGCCAAGCTCAACCGTTACCTCAACGACGTAAACTACTCGGACCACTTCGTACACAACGTCATCGACCTGTACAGGCGCCTCGGCATCTACAGGAACACCATATTCGTCATCTATGGGGACCACGGCGAAGGCTTCGGCGAGCATGGCCTCTACCAACATGACGATACGATCTACCAGGAAGGCCTAAGGATACCGCTCATGATCCTCGACCCCGGTGGCCACCCGAAGGGTAGGGTTGTCACCACGCCGACGGACGAGCTGGACATCCTCCCGACGGTCGTCCAGCTGCTCGGCTACAGGATAGAAGGCGGGCGTTACCAGGGGCGCTCGATGCTCGCCCCCCCGGAACCGCACCGCACCCTCTACTTCAGCTGCTGGGACGACTACACGTGCCTCGCCAGCATAAAGGACGGCATGAAGTACATCTACTTCTTCGGCAACAAGCCCGAGGAGGTCTACGACCTCTCCACCGACCCCTACGAGCGCCACGACATCGCGGCACGCGTGGGCCGGGCCTGGCTGGATGAGAGACGAGCCCAGGTGAAGGCCTGGTTCAGCAGGATAAACGCCATGTATGAACAGAACACCCCTGCGAGCTACCGCTAACCCGACCGGTCGCTCTCCTTACCCCCGCCCGCGCTGTGGCGCAGGAACACGACCAGCGAGAACCCGATCACCAGCGCCGCGCTCACCAGCAGGTTTCCGCTTATTCCACCGATTATCGGGAACTCCGTGTCGACCCGCATCATCGTCGTGAAGAAGCGCCCGAACGAGTAGAGGACCACCCACAGGAAGAAAATGTCCCCCCGCTTGAGGTTCCACCCGGAGCGACGAGCAACCCACAGCAGAGCGAACCCCACGAAGAAGTCCCACACCGACTCGTAGAAGAAGGTCGGCTGGAAAGAGGTGTAATGCGCGTACTGCGGAGGACGGTACTGCGGGTCTATCCTGATCGCCCAGGGCAGGTTCGAGGGATGCCCGAAGAGTTCCTGGTTGAAGTAGTTGCCCCAGCGGCCTATGGACTGGGCGAAGGCGAGCCCGGGAGCCCCTGCGTCCATGAACCGCAGCAGGTCTATCTTGCGCCGCCAGCAGAAGAAAGCCAGGCCCACAAGCCCTCCGGCGACCGCCCCGTATATTCCGAGCCCTCCGTCCCAGATCTCGAAGACCCCGGGGAACGGGTGGCCCCGGTAGAGTTCGTAGTCGGTTACGACGTGGTATAGCCTCGCCCCGACCAGACCGGGGATGATTACGTAGAGCAGCGCGTCGAGCGCAGTCTCCCTGGGGTATCCGCGCCGCTCCAGCTCCTTGCCGCCGAGCCAAGTTGCAACCGCGACCCCCACGGCTATGAACAACCCGTAGTAGTGCAGGGTGAGCGGTCCGATGTGGAACACGGGAGAGGGCGGACTGGGGAAGGACAGCAAAGCGGCCGGCGTCATCGTCGCGGGATCACCCCTCTCCATCCATCAATCCTGCTGGGGAATACCGGTCTGGACGGTCTGCTGGCCGGTGGAGGAACCCTTCTGCGATATTCCGTAGTAGTACTCCAGTATGTTGCGCACCGCCACGTCCGATGTCCCCTCCCCGTTCCCGCCGTGTTCGACCATCACAAGCACGATCAGCGGCGGCCTGTTGTGCTCTCCGGCGGCCCAGCCGACGAACCAGCCGACCGGATCACCGCTGGTCTGCCCCGTCCCGGTCTTGCCAAGCACCTTCAGTGGGGAGTTGGAAAATTGCGGCCCGGCCGTCCCGTTCGACGCGGTCACCATCGCCAGTCCCTGCTTTATTGCCGCGAGATCCTGCTGGCTCACCCCCACCTTCCCGGCCGGCTTGGGATCTATCCTCTTGACGACCCTGCCGTCCTGGTTGGTTATCTCAAGCCCCACGTGGGGTCTCACGAGGGTGCCCCCGTTCTCGATCGCCGCGTAGGCCCTGATCAGCTGCAGCGGGGTCACCTGCAGGCCCCCCTGTCCTATCGCGAGGTTGATCCAGTCTGCCTCGGTCCAGGCCTCGGGGTTCTTCACCCCCACCTGCTTCTGATACTCCTTCTTCCACTGGCTCGTGGGAACGAGCCCGGCTGACTCACCGGGCAGATCGACGCCGGTCCTCTCCCCGAAACCGAACCTGTGGTAGAAGTGCGGCAGCAGGTTGACGTTGTTGGTCTGGTTCCAGATGCGGTCGGCCACCATGTAGAAGTACTTGTCGTTGGAGTCGCCGAGTGCCTGCGCGAGGTCCTGCGTCCCGTGGGTGGTGCCGGTCCCGTCGAACTCCCGCCAGCTCTGCCAGCAGCCGTTGGTCCAGCCCGTGGGGCGCCAGCAGGCCCCCGTGTCGGTATAGGTGGTCTCAGGGGTTATCGCGTGGTAGAAGAGCCCGGCCAGCCCGGTGAAGGCCTTGAAGGTCGAGGCGGCCGGGTAGGTCCCGGCTATCGCCCGGTCGGTGAAGGGGGAATTGGCCTGCGGGGACATCAGATACCTGTACTCGGCGAGCTCCTTCCTGCCCGTGATCCCGCCGGCGAAGAGCTCGGGGTTGAAGTCCGGACGGCTCGCGAGCGCGAGGATCTGACCGTTTTCGGGGTTCATCGCGATGACCGCCCCTCCCGTCCCGGCATACCCGGCTTCCTGGGCCCTCTGTATGGCTCCTTCCAGCTCCCTCTCGGCAACCTGCTGCAAACCGGTGTCGATGGTCAGCTTGAGGTTGTCGCCGGGTTTGGGCTCCTTGACCGCGACCGGGGCGGGGGAAGAGGAGGAAGAGCCGCTCGGGACAACCCTTCCCATCGCGTCTATCTTGTCCCCTTTCCCCACGATGCGTCCCTGCGCGTCGACGTTGTACTTCTCGTAGCCGGACTTGCCGCGCAGATAGTTGTCATACTGGGCCTCGACTCCGGAGAGCCCGACGATCGCGTCGTTGGGCAGCCCCTTGTACGGCCCCTTTCCGACCTCGTTCGGAGGGATCGAGCCCACGTAGCCGATAACGTGCGCCGCGAGGCTGCCGTCCGGATAGTTGCGGATGAAGTCGTCGGTGACCGAGACACCCGGGAACTCGTGAGAGTGCTCGCTGATGTAGATGACGGCATCCTTGTCCACGTCCTGCTTGACCGGAATCGGGCTGTAGATGTCGTGGATCTTCTTGGCAGCATCATACCTGGCGAGGACGTCCCTGGTGTTCGCCCCGAGCACCTCGGCGAGCTTCTTGAGGTGCCCGCGCGAGATCTTCGCCGGAACGACGGTGACGTTGAGGGCGGGTTTGTTGTTGGCGAGAACGTGGCCATTTCTGTCGTAGATGACGCCGCGTTCGGCGGGGATCTCGACCTTTCGGGTCGAGGTTATCTGCGAACGGGAGTAATACTGCTTGCCGGTGAGGACCTGCAGGTACCAGAGCCGGCCGACGAGCACCACGAAGACGAGCGCGACGACAAAGGCCAGCGAGACCACCCGCACCTGCATCCGGCCCTTGGGCACCGGCGCGGACTGCTCGCGCCCCTCCATTTTCCGACCCCATTCCCGCAAAGCCCCTGCCTCTCGCCTCCTGGAAGACGCTCAATAGGACAGCCCGAAGACCCACCTAAGCTTACCAGCGGCGGCCGGACGATCAAGCGCCACCCCCGTATACGCCCCGGCGCGTGGCACGGTTGCGCCTCAGCGTATGAGGAAGCTCTCGCACGCAGCGCCGCCAGCCGACCGCACGCGCACCTCGTAGAGGCCCTCAGGCAGCCCATCCCCGGCCCCATCGGAGACTACGAACCGCAGGACCCCCGACACCCCGTGCCGCTGCGCGTAGAGCTGCCTGTCGGGCCTGGCATAGACCTTCAGACCCCGCCCCCCACCGGGAAGGAGCCGCGTGAAGAGCGAGCCGCTCGTCTCGCGCGTGACGCTGACCGCGACTCCCTCGCCGCCAGAGGTGCGCAGATCCCTGACTACCACATAGACATAGATCCTGCGGGGCCGTCCCCGGAAGACCTGGGTGTCGGGCGGCGGGTAGGCCCGATCCTGCGTGCTCACGCTCACCGAAGCGAATCCCCCCGATACCTCCTTGGTCTTCGCCGGCAGCTGCAACCCGAACAGACGCCCGGCGAAAAACCATGCGGCCAAGACGAGCAGCGCCCCGAGCACGAAAGCCGGCCACCACCGCCCCCGCCGCGCCTTGCCCCCGGAAGCGGTCTGTGGGATCCTGCTCAAGATCCCTTGCTCCTCTGGTGCCTCCAGAGAGAGAGCATCACCCCGTTGTGCAGAGCGTGGGCGAGCATGCAGGCCAGCAGGCCGCCAGTGGAAATGTACAGCCAGCCGAAGACCAGGCCGGCGAGAGCCGCCCACAGGGCCCACAAGACGAACCGGCGGTCGGGCCCGAGATGCAACAGGCCGAAGATGACCGAAGAGCACAGCAACCCGACCTCGGGCTGCAACCCTCCCCTGAAGAAGGCCTCCTCCCCGACGCCGGAGAACAGAGAAATCGCCACGATCTCGCGCATCCTCACGCCGTCGACCAGGGCCGGTGCCAGCTCGTCGGCCAGCTCGCGCACCCCTCGGACGTACCTGTAGGAGAGCAGCGCGAACCCCACGGTCACGCCGGCGGCGAGCATCCCGAGGGGTATCGCCAGGCCCACCGCCCCGACCGGGAAAACCTCGTAGCCCCGGTAGATGCGCCACAGGAGCCCCACACCGAGGAGCGCCGCGTAGAGAACCGCGGCGCGCTCAGCGAGACGCACGCGCACAATAAGACACAAAATAAAGAACCTTGAGGAGATCCATAAACCCTCATTTTATTTCACGCGCCCGTCGGCCATCGCCCCCGTGCAGGAAGCACCCCAAGCGGGTATCGTACATCCCGCAGGCAAGCAGAGCGCGGCCGTCAGCCGGAGGTACGAAGGGAAGATGGACGAATCGATCTTCAAGGCGTATGACATCCGGGGCATCTATCCGGAGACGCTGGACGAAAACGTCGCCCGCGAGGTAGGACGGGCGTTCGTCAACCACCTGGGGCTCTCCGGAGCCCGGGTGATAGTGGCACGGGACATGAGACTCTCCGGGGAGGCGCTGGAGGGAGCCTTCATAGAGGGGGTGACCGAGGCGGGAGCGGACGTGCTGGAGCTCGGCATGGTCTCCACCGACGCGCTCTATTTCGCCGTCGGGCACCATGAGGAGCCCGGCGGGGCGATGGTCACCGCCTCGCACAACCCCAAACAGTACAACGGCTTCAAGCTGTGCCGCGAGAACGCCATCGCACTCTCCGGAGAAGAAGGGCTCTACCAGATAAGGGACCTGATCCTCTCCGGCAAGGTTCCCGGTCCTTCCGAGGTTAGGGGATCCGTCGAGCACGGCGACATCACCGAAGAGTACGCCAGGCACTGCCTGAGCTTCATCGACACCGAGGGTCTGAGGCCACTCAAGATCGTCGTGGACGCCGGCAACGGGATGGCCGGCAAGATGCTCCCCCCCATCTTCGAGCGCCTCCCGTTCGAGGTGGTGCCGATGTACTTCGAGCTCGACGGCTCGTTCCCCAACCACCCGCCGAACCCCATAGAGCCCGAAAACATGCGCGAGCTGCAGGAGCGCGTCCTCGCCGAGGGCGCAGACTTCGGGGCCGCGTTCGACGGCGACGCGGACCGCTGCTTCATCGTGGACGAGAAGGGGAAGACCATCTCCGGAGACCTCCTCGCCGCCCTAGTCGCCAAGAACGTCCTGGAGAAGGAGCCCGGTGCGACGATCATCTACAGCGCGGTCTGCTCGAAGGCACTGCCCGAGCTGGTGGAGCGGGAGGGTGGCAGGGCGATCCGCACCCGTGCCGGACATTCGATCATCAAACCGCAGATGAGAAAGTACAACGCGGCCTTCGGCGGTGAGCACTCCGGACACTTCTACTTCCGAGACAACTACTTTGCGGATTCAGGAATAATCGCGATGCTCACCGTCGCCGAGCTCGTCGCCCGGCAGGGAAAGCCGATCTCTGAGCTGCTCTCCCCCATAGACCCCTACGTCCGCTCCGGGGAGATCAACTCCGAAGTCGAAGATCAGCAGGCAGTGCTGCAGAGGGTCGAGGAGCATTACGCCGGGCAGGAGAACGCCAGGATAGACCACCTCGACGGCCTGACCGTGGACTTCGGAGACTGGTGGTTCAACCTGCGCCCCTCGAACACCGAGCCCCTCCTCAGGCTCAACGTCGAGGCCAAAGACGGTGCGGTGATGGAGCGGGAGCGCGACCGGCTGCTCAAGATGATCCGGGGAGGCTGAGGCGGAGTTTCGGTCCCCGCCTCACCTTCTCCGCCTCCGCCGGCAGGCCTCATGAAGACCGGCCGGACTCCTCTCCACCCTTCTGCCGGGTCGGAGCCTCCGGGTTCACGGTGATGAGGTTGCGCACCTCGCGCACGCCCTCTGTCGCGGCCGTAATCTCGCCCGCCGCCTCTCTGGTCTCCTCCGAGGAGGCCTCACCGCGTAGCTCGGCCACGCCCTCGTTGAACTCCACGTTGACCCGGGCCATGGCCACGGTGCGAGGGTCCTCTCCTAGCCGGGTGCGGATGCGCTGCTCGACGCTCTCGTCCCGGCCCGTCGCCGTCTCTGCCCGCGGTCGGCTTTCCTCCCCGACGAGCGGGCCCTCCCGGGGATCGGAGTAAGCCCGCCCGGCACCCGTCTGCGAGGGCTGTTCCCCGACCGGGACGCCGGTCCCCCAGCGTTCGGCGCCTGAGGACTCCGGGGCGGGGTGCCGGCCACTCCCGAAAGAAAACTCGGGCTCCGGCTCGCTCCTTCTAGAACGCAGGATGGCAACCCCAGCCACGAAACCCGCGAGTGCGACCAGCCCGAGGCGCCGGTAGTAGCCTCCCCTGCCGGCAGGGTTCCTCCTCTTCAGGGTGCCCAGGGTTCTGATCGCCCGGACGTCGGCCCTTGCGACGCGGCGGGCCACCATCGGACGCCAGGGGGCCGGTGCGAGGCGCACGACGTGAACCTGCGCCCGTCCGATACCCCGGGCGAGCCCGAGCCTACCGCGGGTTCTCTTCCTCACCAACTTTCCACCTCCGCTCTCGCTGCTTCATCCTCTCCGGGAGAGATACCCGCAGGGAAGGCGCCGGAAACTACTCTTCTGCGTCCCCGCCACGCAGCTTCGGGAGAAGCGTGAGCGCCCGGTAACGCAGCCGGCGTCTGTTCAGAGGCTTCTCGAATTCGGCCTCGCGCGCGAGCTCGAACTCCCCGCCGGCCCCGGCCTCAAGGAGGGCCGCCAGGTCTTCCCGCTCGCTCGCCGTGAGCGTCCCTTCGGTGGTCTCTTCCTCCCGCTCGAAGTAGCGGATGCGGCGGGCGAAAGAGATGAAGACGCTGCACGGCTCCGGACAGGGTATCTCGCCCCGGCCGCGGTCCATCTCGAGCGGCATCCCGTCGTCCACATCCCACAGGGTGCGCTTGAGGCAGACCTCATCCTCACAGCAGGCGCGGGCGGCGTTCTGCACCGCTTCGTCCGAGAGGTGCCGCACCCGCTCGTAGATCCCGCTCTGGCGGGCGGCGCTCCGGCGGAAGCTGGTCGTCTTCAGCCTACCCTCGCGCAGGAGGTACCAGTGCGCCACGCCGGCCGGGTAGAGATAGTTCATCGCCTGCCAGAGCTCGCGTTCGTCGTGCAGCCGGAGCACCCATCCGCGGCGCAGGTTCGGTGCGCTCTTGAGCGGCCGGTGCTCCCCGGAGGCGGTGAGCCGGGCTATCTCCCGTGCATCCCCCGGGTCCGAGAAGGCCTCCAGATCCTCGCTCTCCCGGTCGTCCACGTGGCGCACCTCGAACCCTCCCCGCGGCAGGGCCCGCACGACGACCTGCCCGAAGATCCTTCCCTGCGGCTCCTCCCTCACCCACCCGGCGAAGGCCCGGCGGGAGGAGACCGCCACGTTCTCCTCAGGATACGCCGGCAATCGTTCCCTCGCTCTCCATCTCGCGGGCGCGGGCGACTATGAGATCCGCCATCGAAGGGTGGGTGCCGACCGGCTCGCCGTAGAAGATGGTCCGATCCGGCCGGTGGGTCACCTCCCCGGTCAGCTCAAGGTCGGCGGGGATCGTCTCCCGGGTGTGCCAGCCCTCGGCGACGAAGACCGGGATCAGGATCACGTTCTCCGCCTCCACGGTGGAGACCACCCGGCCCACCTCGGGCTCCTGGTCCAGGAACGCCACCTCCACCCGGTCGTAGGCGCCACGTTCGCGGATGCGCCCGGCGTTCAGGTAGATGACGCTCGAAGACTTCTGGTTGAGGTCGGTGCCGTGCCCGAGGAGGACGAGCGCCGTGCGTCCCTTGCGCAGCTCTCTGCCGCGCATGAGGTCGTCCACCCGTTCGAGGATCACGTCGGCCATCCTCTCGAAGGTCCCGAGAGGGCCGGCGTAGTAGATCGTCTTGCCGCATCTTTCGGTAACGGTCCCGTCGAGCCCGAGCTCCCGCGGGATGACCTGCTGGGTGAAGTACCCCTCGGAGATGAACGCGGGCACGACGTAGACCTCGTCACCCTCGACGAGGTCGAAGACGTGGCGCATGGAGGGCTCCTCCTTCCAGAAGCACTCCACCACCTCGTCGAAGGCCCCCTTTCGCCTGATGCGCTCGGCGTGCTCGTACACCGGGCGGCTCGAGTCGCCGTTCAGGTGCGACCCATGCCCGACTATGACCAGCGTCTTCATCTTCAGTACAGGTCCTTCCCTTAGGTCTCTTCGTCCTGCTCCGTGCGAAGATTCTAGGATACGGTGAACCCCGGCGGCGTGTGCGCCCTCGCAGAGAAATAGAAGCCTAGCGCTGCCCCGCGGGTTGCAGCCGGTAGCTCAGCGCCTCCGGACCGTGCTCCAGGCTCACCATGAACGCGGCCGCAGCGACGAGGGACTCGGTGGCCGTCGGGGCGAGGCGCGAGTCCGCGCGCAGCGCGCCGTCGAGGTTGTTCACCGCCTGCAGGCCCCTGCGCGAGTAGACTCCCCCGCTCTTCTGGACCCCGCGGGCCATGCGCGAGACCTCCTCCGCCTCCCGCCGGTTCGCCCGGGCGGCGACGTCGAGGTCCGGGACCTCCGAGAGCACCTCCAGGTAGGTGTGCACCAGCGCCGCCCGCGCCGAATCGGCGCGGGAGAGGGCGGAGAGGAGGATGTTCCGGGCGAGCTGACCGCTGACTTCGAAGTTCCGGGCGTACTCCCGGGCGAGGGGATCACGGTCGGCGGCGAACCGCACGACCTCCCGCAGGGTGGTCTCCTCGCCGGCCTCGAGCGAGATCTGGACGGCCCCCGCGAGCGCTCCTCCGGACCCGGAGACCGAGAGAGCCCGCGCGAAGGCCAGCAGGTCCTCCCGCCCGAGGCCGCGCAGCACCGAGCGCAGCGGCTCCGCCCGCAGCGCCGCCCGGGCCAGCGGAGCGAGAAACCCTCCGGCCCTCGGGTCCGCGTACCCCGCCACCCGCCGCGAGGCGAGGACGGCCTCCAGTACGGTCTGTCCCACGCCCCGTGCCCCGGCTCCGGCCACCGCCTGGCCCACCGCGGGTGCGGAGAGCATTCTGCTCTCGTGCGCCACCCCGGCGTCCGTGTATCGGGAACCCACACCGGGCATGGGCGCGCTGTAGACGAGGGTGAGGGCGACCATCGCCCCGGCGGCGACGGCTCCCTCCGGAACCCGGCTTACGTCCTCCCGTTGCGCCAACGCCACCTCCCCTCGAGAGAGCCACACGCCATTAATTCTAACCCCGGTCCCCTCGAGCCTCCGGATAGCTTAATATACGGTCCACGATGAGAGACCAAAACAGAGAAGAGGCGCCCCTCATCCCGGAGGACGCCTTCGAGACCGGGGCACCCGAAGGAACGGTCGGGGCGGAGGAGGAGCTCTGGCTGGCCGATCCGCAGACGACGAAGCTCGCGGGAGGGGCTCAGAACATACTCGCCTCCTCCCCAGAAGGCCACTTCACGGGCGAGCTCATCGACTGCGAGATCGAGAGCAACACGGGCGTGCACCGCGAGGCTCACGGGGTGGCCCGGGATATCGTCGCCCGCCGAAAGGAGCTCTTCGACCACACCGAGAGGCTCGGGAGGATGCTCGGAGCGAGCGGGACGCACCCTCTCGGCGACTGGCGGGAGCAGGAGATCATAGACAAACCTCACTACCAGCGGCTGAACCGGCTTCTGGGGTGGCTGATCCGGCGCAACAACACCTTCGCGCTGCACATCCACTACGCCGTCTCAGGACGCGGCAAGATCGTCTACCTCTTCAACCGCCTCAGGGAGTACGTCCCCCACTTCCTCGCTCTCTCGGTGAACTCCCCCTTCTGGCAGGGTGAGAACACGGACATGCTCTCCAGCCGAATCCTTATCTTCTCGCGCTCGATGCACCGGGCCGGGTTGCCGGAGCCGCTCTCCTCGTGGGAGGAATACGTCTCCTACGTGGACTTCCTCAAGCGCTCCGGCACGATAAACGGGCTACAGGAGATCTGGTGGGACGTGCGGCCCCACCCCAGGCTCGGCACGATAGAGTTCCGCGCCCCCGACACCCAGACCGACCCCCGCCGCTCGGAGGCCCTCGTCGCGCTCGCCGCGGCGCTCTGCGACCGCCTGTGTGCCGAGTATGACTCGGGCGAGATCAGGCCCATCCGCCCGGTGCGGGAGATCGAGGAGAACAAGTGGAGCGCCCAGCGCTACGGTCCCTACGGCAGCTTCATCGACCACGACACCCACCTCCCCGTGGAGACGAAGAAGGTCCTCTACCACCTCGTCTCCGACCTGGAGCGAGACACGAGACGCGACCTCTCGGGGGCGCGGAGGCTGCTCGACGAACCGACCGAGGCCGAGCGCCAGCTCGAGGTGTGGCGTGAGAGCGGCTCGAGCGAAGAGGTGGTCAGGGACATCGCCCGTCGCACCCGCGAGGCCACCGAGAGCTACGCTACCGGCGGCGAAGACGGCGATTTATGACCCTGAGCGCGAGGTGCGTGGCGGTGCGGCGCACCCGCCGGTTTTTCGCCAGCGAGTAGACGACCTGGCGCCCGAGCGGGCTCCTCAGTATCCTTATCGCGATGCGCAGCTTGCCCATATCTCCCTATCCTCTCTCGCTTCAGCTCGTACGATCTATCTCGGCGTGGTAGCGGCTCCCGAGCCGTCCGCCCAGGAACCCGCCGAGCAAGGCTACCACGACGGCGCCGACGATGGCACCGATCCCCGGGCCACCCGCCCCCAGCAGCTCGTTGAGCCCGGGGAGCAAACGCCCCTCCAGAAGTCCCCGCAGCGCATCCCCCTCGCCCGACGGGATGAAAGCTCCCCCGGCCGCGGCGATGAAGCCCAACACCACACTCCACAGCAGGATCACCGCACCGTTTATCCCACCGTCGAAGCGGGCGAGTCGTCCCGCCACGTATCCCCCGGAGAAGAAGGCCAGGAAGATCAGGACGGCCACGACTACGACACCGGCTACAGCGGTGTTGTTCAGCGGCCAGGAGAGGTTCGCCGGAAATCCGAGCGGGCGCAGCACGAATCCCGCGATGTAGGAGAGGACCGAACCGGACACGGCGCAGAAGACGAACCCCAGGAAACTGGCCAGCCAGTCGACCCCGCCGTAGAGTTCCTTCAGGCGCTCTTCCCGCTCCTCCAGACCAAGGCGGTACGATCCCCTGGCTGGCGAGGGACGCGGGATCTCAGCGGTATCCCCCACCGTCGGCCGCATCATTCGGGTCTCGCTCTCGCTCCCGGAGGAGGTCACGGGCCTGCGGTAGGGCCTCTCCCACTCCTCCGGTTCCATCCGCCGGGTGGCCCCGGGATCCTGCGGTGGCACGCTGCGACGGGTCTTCCCCGCGTCGTCGGGCTCCTCCCCGAGCGGACCGAGCCTCCGACGCTTCTCGGAATCCCTGCCTGACCCCTCGCTCATCTCTCCCCCTTGCGCCTCAGTGATCTCTGCTGCTCTCTCATCGCCCTACGGATTCTAACCTCCCCGGGTAGCGCACCCCACTCACGAGGCAAGCGAGTTCGGAACGAAATCCCGTTTTGGACAACGGGACAAAAATCCGGCATCACCCCATCTTCCGGATTGTACGCACGGCTATATCCTCCGCCAACCGGCGCCGCATAAGATTTGTCAGTCAAACGAACGAGAGCATCTGATCGGAGGCACCATGACCGCCCAGACACGCGAAGACGTTCTGAGGATAGCAGAAGAGCGAAACGTACAGTTCATCCGGCTATGGTTCACGGACATTCTGGGAACGCTCAAGAGCTTCGCGATAACCCGCGACGAGCTCGAGGACGCCCTCGACGGGGGGATGGGCTTCGACGGCTCGTCGATCACCGGCTACCAAGACATTGAGGAGTCGGACATGATCGCGATGCCCGACATCTCGACGTTCAAGATCATTCCCTGGAGTCCACAGGACGCGCCCACAGCCCGCATGATCTGCGACATACAGACCCCGGACGGCGACCCCTACGTCGGAGATCCCCGCCACGTCCTCCGGCGGGCGCTCGAGCGGGCGAAGGAGATGGGCTTCGACCATTTCTACGTCGGTCCCGAGCTGGAGTATTTCTACTTCAAGAGTCCGGACAATCCCGAGCCGCTGGATTACGGCAGCTACTTCGACCTGACCACGCTCGACGCGGCGACCGCGCTCAGGCGCGAGACAATCTTCGCGCTGCAGAGCCTGGACATCGACGTGGAGTACTCGCACCACGAGGTGGGCATCAGCCAGCACGAGATAGACCTGCGCTTCGACGACGCTCTCAAGATGGCCGACACTGTCATGACTTACAAGACGGTGGTGAAGGAGATAGCCACCAATCAGGGAGTCTACGCCACCTTCATGCCCAAACCCCTGCGTGACTCGAACGGATCGGGGATGCACACGCATCAGAGCCTCTTCAGCGGGGACCGCAACGCCTTCTTCGATTCCAGCGACGAGTACTTCCTCTCGAAGGAGGCGAAGTCCTTCATCGCCGGCCAGCTCCGGCACGCCAGGGAGATAAGCATAATCTTCGCTCAGTACGTCAACTCGTACAAGCGGCTCGTTCCGGGCTACGAAGCCCCGGTATACATTGCCTGGAGCCGTCGCAATCGCTCGGCGCTGGTGCGGGTCCCGCTCTACCACCCGGGCAAGGAGAAGGCTACCAGGGTCGAGATCCGCTGCCCGGACCCCGCCTCCAACATCTATCTCTGCCTGGCGGCGCTCCTGCACGCCGGGCTCGAGGGGATAGAGAAGGGTTACGAGCTGCCCGAGCCGATGGAGCGGAACCTCTACCACCTCACCCCCGAGGAGCGGCAGAAGCTCGGCATCAAGAGCCTGCCGGCGGATCTCGGCGAGGCGATCCGTGAGGCGGAGAACTCGGAGCTGCTCTACAAGACGCTCGGCGACCACGTCTTCAACCGCCTCCTGAACCTGAAGCGGGAGGAGTGGGAGGACTACAGGATCCAGGTAACCCCCTACGAGTTGCAGAAGTTCCTCCCGGTACTCTAGATACTCCCCGGACATCGGGCGGGGAGGCGCGTGCTCCTCCCCGCCTTTTCGTGCGCACAGGCCGGCGGTACGCCCCGCGAAGAGGATGTCTCTTTACCATATAATCTACGCGGCCCGATGAAGGTAGAGAGATGATAGGAGGACGTTTGGTCCGCACCGCGATCGTCCGGCGGGCGCCGGGGAAGACACGATGATCCTGGAGAAGATCACCGTAGGTCCCTTCCAGGAGAACTGCTACATACTGGGAGACGAAGCTTCCGGCGAGGGGGCGATCTTCGACCCGGGAGACGAGGCGGCCCGGATAGCGCTCACCGTCGAGAAGACGAACCTCGAGATCTCCAAGATCGTGATAACCCACGCCCACATAGACCATGTGGGTGCGGTGGCCGCGATGGTAGACGAGTACGGCTGCCCGGTCCTGATGCACGAGGAGGCCGAGCCGATGCTCCAGCAGCTCCCCGCCCAGGCGGTGATGATGGGGCTCAGGTTCGGCAAGGCACCGCAGGTGGACGAACACATAGCCGACGGAGAGAAGGTCTCCGTCGGGAACCTCTCCTTCGAGGCGCTCTACACACCGGGACATGCCCCGGGGCACCTCTCCTTCTACTGCAAGCAGGAGGGCCTCGTCCTCTCGGGGGACGCGCTCTTCGCGGGCAGCGTGGGGCGGATCGACCTCCCCGGCGGCGACGGGCAGCTCTTGATGCGTTCGATCCAGGAGCGCCTGCTGACCCTCCCGGACGAGACGCGGGTCTACCCGGGGCACGGCCCGTCGACCACCATAGGGGACGAGAAGATCGGCAATCCTTTCCTGCAGGGAGGGGGGCTGCTCAGATGAGCGAGAGCGTAAGCCGCCACCGGGAGGCGGCCCCGCAGAAGGTGAGGGCCGCCGTACTCACGATAAGCGACACCCGCACGAAGGAGACCGACACCGGCGGAGACACCATAGAGGAGCTGATGCGTCAGGCGGGCCACGAGATCGTACACCGTCAGATAGTCAAAGACGAGGCGCACCAGATACGCTCGACGCTCACCAGCCTGCTCGCCCGCGCGGACGTGGACGCCGTGATCACCACGGGCGGGACCGGCATCTCGGCCCGCGACACCACCTACGAGGTCGCGAGCCGCATGATCGAGAAGAAGCTCGACGGGTTCGGAGAGATCTTCCGGATGCTCTCCTACGAGGAGGTCGGGGCGGCGGCGATCCTGAGCCGCGCCGTCGCCGGTGCCGTTGGAGCCAAATTCCTAGCCTGTCTGCCCGGCTCGCGCAACGCGGTGAGGCTCGCCACCGAGAAGCTGCTCGTACCCGAGATCGCGCACGTCGTCTTCGAGCTGAGGAGGCACACCTGATGGAGGAACGCGAACCACTCACGCCGGAGACGGAGGCCCTCTGGCGCAGGCTCTGGGAGATGTGGCAGGAAAACGACGAGGACGACGTGATCCTGGACTCCTCGCGCCTGGAGGACCTCGAGGACGAGATCCCGGAGCTCGAAGGCCGCATAAAGACGGCGCTGGCCTACCTCCAGCGTGCCCGCTACATCCAGTACCGCACCGGGGTGAGCGAAGGGGAGCTCACCCCGGTCGTCTTCGACGTTTACGAGCCGCGCTAGCGCGCGGTCTTCTGCTGCAGCAGCTCCCTGGCGCGTCCCAGCTGCTCCTCGACCGCGGTCGGGGAGGTGGATCCTCGCGAGGACTTGTTCTCGACGCTGCCACGCGGGGTGAGGAGGTGTCCGGGGAATTCCCCAAGCACTGCGTGGAAGGAAGCCAGCTCCTCAGGGGTCAGCTCCTGCAGCGAGAGGCCCCGCTCCTCGCAGCGGCGCACGATCCCGCCGACCACCCGGTGCGCCTCCCTGAAGGGAACCCCGCGAGCTGCGAGAAAGTCCGCGAGCTCGGTCGCGAGCGCGAACCCGCCGGCGGCCTCCTGCATCCGCCCGGCGTCGAAGCGCGCGGTCCGCAGCATCTCCGGCAGCACCCGCAGCATCGCGAGCACGCTGTCCACAGCGTCGAAGATGGGCTCCTTGTCCTCCTGTAGATCCTTTGAGTAGCCGAGTGGGAGCCCCTTCAGCACGACGAGCAGGGCGTTCAAATCCCCGATCAGACGCCCGGCCTTCCCGCGCATGAGCTCGTAGGCGTCGGGGTTCTTCTTCTGCGGCATGATGGAGGAGCCCGAGGAGTAGGCGTCGTCGAGCGTGGCGAAGGCGAACTCCTGGCTGGTCCAGAGCACCCACTCCTCGCCGAGGCGGGAGAGGTGCACCCCGAGCACCGCGCAGGCGTACAGCAGATCGAGGGCGAAATCCCGCTCGGAGACGGCGTCGAGGGAGTTCAAGAGCGGCTCCATCCCGAGCTCCCGGGCGGTCATCCCGGGATCGATCCGGTGCGGGGTGCCCCCGAGCGCGGCGGCCCCGAGGGGCGAACGGCCCGCCGCCTCCCGGGCGGCCTCCAGGCGCCGGAGATCCCGGGAAAACGCCCAGAAGTGCGCGAGCAGGTGGTGCGGGAGCAGAATGGGCTGGGCCCGCTGCAGGTGGGTGTAGCCGGGGAGCACGGTGTCTTTCTCCCTCTCGGCCACCTCGACGAGGGCCGCCATCGCTTCCAGCAGGCCACGGATCACCTCTTCCGCCGCATCTCGGCAGAAGAGATGCAGATCGAGGGCCACCTGGTCGTTGCGGCTGCGCCCGGTGTGCAGCTTGAGCGCGACGTCGCCCACGAGCTCCCGCAGCCTGCGCTCTACGGCGGTGTGCACGTCTTCATCCTCTATGGACCAGGAAAATTCCCCCCTCTCGAACTCGCCCATCACCTCCTTTAGACCCCGCACCAGAACCTCCGCCTCCTCCCGGTCCAGTATCCCCCTCTCGCCCAGCATCCGGGCGTGGGCTATGGAGCCCCGGATGTCGTACGGCGCGAGCCGCACGTCGAAAGGAATGGACGCGTTGATCCTCTGGAAAGCCTCAGCCGGACTCTTCCCGAACCTCCCGCTCCAAAGCGGGCTTTTCTTCTCCTCGCTCATGCGCCGCAGTTTATCCCAAAGAGCGACCACAAATGGGCCGATCAGCCCTGTATGACGCTTTGTATGCCTGTTAGCCTTCCATCTGGTCAAACCGGTAGAATAATGTTCGTAAAAGTACAAACGTGGATAGAAGGGGGTGAATCAACATGCAGAGCGTTCAGCTGCATAGGGCTTGCTGGTAGTTTCACCTTCATTAAAGGTACCCAACCGTCTTAAGAAAGGAGTTGCGGATGCTGTTCCATAGAGCTTGCTGGTAGTCTCATTCAAAGAGCTGGTTGAACGCACCTAAAGTGAGTAGGAGACAGCAATGCAGTTCCACAAAGCGTGCTGGTAAAAATATCCCGGCACGGATAAGAACAAAATAATATGAGAGCTCCCTAGACTCTGATGTTGCTCTGCTCTATTATGTGCAGAACATGAAAAAAGCATTACAGGGTGCTGGGGGAAGTTACGTTGTCTATTAACGCTTCGCGTGCTCAGGCGACCGTTGTGTACATTTGTACTCTCGCCATAGTCACCGGAGTTGGTTTAGCGCTCCAGTTGAGCTCTTACGATCTATCCTTCAACTGGCTGAGTTTGGAAGCCAGTCTCATCTTGGGGGTCATAAGCGCTCTATCCCTGCGCTTCTCCATCAGCGTCGATCTCGGCAAAACCAACTTCGATCTCATAGATGCAACCTTGGTCGCGTTGGTTCTGGCAGGACCGCAATGGGCTCTCTTGGTGGCCCTGCCTGTGATGTTGCGCAAAGAAAAACTACGGGCTCTTTTTGAAGCATCGAACCTGATCATACAAATCGTTGCTGCAGGTTTTGTATTCAGGTTGTTCTCAGAGCCACTGCTCTACACGAAAGTTTTTGATGTCTCATTTATATGCGGTGTCTTGGCTGCAGGCTCGACCTTATATGTAATAGATATGTTAATAGGACCTATTTTACTCTTCATTAAGTACAAAGTTCCTGTGACCGAGTTGCTCAGAGAAGTCGTTATTCCTCCCATTCCTTCTAATCTGATTTCGATACTTACGACTCTCGCCACCTCCTACGCGGCGATCAGGCTCGGGCCCGTGGCGGCGGTAACGCTCTTTGGCGGCGCGACGCTCTCGCTGGGGCTGATGAACTTCACCGTAAAGCGTCAGCGGAGGCTCGCGAAGCTGGAGAAGGAGAACGGTCAGCTCAGGGAGAGGACCGACGAGCTGGAACGCAGCCTCTCCGAATCACACCTGGACTTCGCGCGGCGGCTTCTCGAGAGCCTGGGACGCAGGGACGGGTACACCGCGAGGCACGCGGCGGCCGCGGCGGTGTACGCAACGGACCTCGCGGAAGAGTTCCGGATGGATGACAGGACCGTTTCCAGGCTCCGGGTGGCGGCGCTTTTGCAGGACGTGGGGATGGTCTCGGTGCCCGAGGAGGTCAGTGTCGCGCCGCCGGAGAGGCTGAACGAGCTCGGCAGAGAGAAGCTCGAATCGCACCCGGAGGAGTCGGAGAGGATCCTCTCTGGAATACCGGGGATGGATGAAGCAGCGAAATGGGTGAGGTGGCACCACGAGCGGGTGGATGGAACAGGCTACCCGGATGGGCTGCGTGGAGAATGGTTACCGCTCGAAGCCAGGATACTCGCGGTGGCCTCGCACTACGCCTCGCTGGTTCTGGAGCGCAGAAATTCTCCGGCGCTCGATCCCTCCGAGGCACGCCGGGAGATCATCGCGCTCTCCGGTCGGGCCTTCGATCCTCTGGTGGTGAGGACGCTGCTCAGGGTTCTGGATCAGAACGGCGGAGATTACGCCTCCGCCACCGGAGAGCGCTTCGCGGGTGCGCTCTCTGATACGGATGGCGGCCCCATCGAGAAACACGGGGGTCTCAGGGTGATCGGAGGTGGCAAAACCCCGGCCTCCTGAGGGGGCTGGCCGGGCCATCCCAAGCCTCAGCTCACCCGGCCGCTTCGCCTGACCTCTTCCTCCCGATACTTCCTTATGGCGGCCTTGAGGGCGCTCAGGCCTAGCGTGGCGTTGCGGGTTCTGCTCCCCACCACGTCCCGACCGATGCGGTCTATGAACTCGTCGTAGTCGAGCGCGAGCACCTGGTCCATGGTGAGGCGTTCGCGCATCACGAGGTCGAGCGCCATGCTGGTCGCGCCCATGCTGATCGTATCTCCCTCGCCGGTGAACGAGAGCGCCTCTATCCTGCCGTCGCCCCCTCCCTTGAGGTAGATGACGACCGATCCCCCGCACTCCGGGCTGCCACCGGGCACCGCGACGTCGGCGTCGGGGAGAACCCCCTTGTAACGGGGGTTCTCCCTGTGGTCGACGAGAGCTTTTATGCGGCCGTTGCGGTCCAACGCGCTCGCGCGGGGCTAACGCTCTATGGGCGCTCTGACGGCATTGCCCCACTCAGTCCAGGACCCGTCGTAGTTCCTCACCCGCTCGTAGCCGAGCAGATACTTGAGCACGAACCAAGTGTGAGAAGAGCGCTCCCCTATCCTGCAGTACGCTATCACGTCGTCTCCTGAGCTGAGGTGAGCCTCTCCCTCGTAGATCTCCCTGAGCTCCTCAGCACTCTTGAAGGTGCCATCGTCCCGCACGGCCCTCGCCCACGGTACGTTCGCCGCTCCGGGGATGTGTCCTCCCCTCAACGCTCCCT